>JABFYB010000442.1 GCA_013361475.1 Hamadaea sp. | reverse complement strand
AGCACCCGCTTGCTGGCCAGCGCCAGCACCTCCCGTTTGCGTACCAGGTAGTACGCGAAGAAGGAGGCGAGCATCAGCTTGGCGAACTCACCGGGCTGGATCGAGAACGAACCGAGCTTGATCCACAGCTTGGCCCCGTTGACCTCGGAGAACCGCCTCGGCAGGATGGCCGGGAGCATCATCAGGATGATGCCGACGAAGCCCAGCGTCCAGGCGTACCGGGAGATCGTCCGGTGATCGGTGAGGAACCAGAGCAGCACCGCCGCCATGGCGACCGCGATGGCCGTCCAGAGGAGCTGCCGTCCGCCCTCCCCGGCGAAGATCGACAAGTCGGCCCGCTCGCCCGTCTTCGCCTTGCCGAGGTCGAGCCGGCGCAGGAAGACGACGCCGAGACCGTTCAGCGTGGCCACCACCGGCAGGATCACCGGATCGGCGTACGGCGCCCGCAAGCGGATCACCAGGTGCATGGCGGCGTAGATCACGCCCAGGATGCCGGCCGGCACCCAGAAGTCCGGCGTGATCGTGTCGAGAAGGTTCGCCTCGGCCGCCGCCAAGTAGCCGACCACCACGATCATGCCGAGCACCAGCAGAATCAGCTCGGTGCGGCGGGCCCGGCGCGCGCGCTTCCCCGCCGCCGGGGGCGCGGCGACGGGCGGGGAGACGGCGGCAGCGGTCACAGCATCCTCACGGTGGGAGTTCTACGAGCGGCAGGGGGCCGGACTCAGCGCGCCGTCGTTCGGGGAGGGGGAGGCGGTGGCCGCAGTCGTGGCGGTCGCACCCGTGGTGGCGGCGGCCGACGCCGACGCGCTCGCCGAGGGACCGGCGGACGGCGTACAGGTCGGCAGCAGGTTGGGATTCGTCGGGCTGTCACTGGTCAGACCGGCCAGGATCTGCTGCGCCTCGGTCTCGGTCGCGGCGGCGATCCCCTTGCGTACGCGGTCCTGAGCGACCTGGGTCAGCGCGTCGACCTTCACCTGGCTCGCCGTGTCGACCTCGGACAGGCTGAGGCCGGCGATCGACCCCGGTACGCCCTTGAAGACGGCCACGTAGCCGTCTTCGGTCACCCCGACGTAGAACTGCGACTGGGTGTAGTGCCAGCCGGCGTACAGCAGGCCACCGAGGATGCCGACCAGGACCACCAGGATCCCCACGGTCAGCCAGGGACGGCGGCGGGGCCGCGGTTCGTCCTCGGCCGAGTTCTGCGGCTCGGCCGGGGTGGCCGGGCGTGGTGCGGCGTTGGCGGTCAGCGAGGCCGCACGGGCGGCCGGCGTCGACTCGCCACCGGCGCTCTCGTTTCCACGATCCCGGGCGGCCGCCCCGCCGACCACCGGCACGTCTTCGACGATGTCCTCGTCGTGGGCGTCGGCGACGATCACGGTGATGTTGTCGGGGCCGCCGCCGCGCAGGGCGAGGGCGATGAGCCGGTCGACGCACTGGGACGGGTCGACGTACTCGCGCATGGTCTCGCCGATGGTCTCCGCGCTGACCACGCCGGACAGGCCGTCCGAACAGATCAGGTAGCGGTCGCCCGGCATGACCTGCCGCACCGAGTACTCCGGCTCGACGTCCCGGCCGTCCATGGCCCGGGTCAGCAGGGAGCGCTGCGGATGACTGCTGGCCTCCTCGGCGGAGATGCGGCCCTCGTCGACCAGCATCTGCACGTAGGTGTCGTCCTTGGTGATCTGCGCGAACTCGTTGTCCCGCAGCAGGTACGCCCGCGAGTCGCCGATGTGGACGAGGCCGATCTTGGTACCGGAGAAGAGCATCGCGGTGAGCGTCGTGCCCATCCCCTCCAGATGGGGATTGGCGTCGACCGTGTCGCGAAGCTGCTGATTGGCGGCTTCGACGGCGCCGCGGAGGGCGTCGACCAGGGCATCGCCCGGGACGTCCTCGTCGAGCGGGGCCATCGCACCGATGACGATGTTGCTCGCGACGTCACCGGCGGCCATGCCGCCCATGCCGTCGGCGACGGCGAGCAGCCGCGGCCCGGCGTAGACGGAATCCTGGTTGCCGTCTCGGATCAGGCCGCGGTCACTGCGGGCCGCGTAGCGCAGGGTGAGGGTCATGGTCGCAACTCGAGGGCAGTGCGGCCGATCCTGATCGGCACGCCAAGGGGTACGGGGGTAGGGCCGGTCACCTTGTTCCGGTCCAGATAAGTGCCGTTCGTCGAGCCCAGATCTTCGATGAACCACTGACCGTTCCGCGGAACCAGCCGGGCATGCCGGGCGGAGGCGTAGTCGTCGGTGATGACGAGCGTGGAGTCCTCGGCCCGCCCGATCGTGATCTGCGCCTCGCCCAGCGTGAGGCGGGTGCCCGCGAGGGCGCCCGCCGTCACCACCAGCTGATGAGCGGCCCGGCCTTTCTTGACCTTGGCCGGTCGGGACGGTCCCGCCGCCGCCGCACCCACCCCGCGGGGCGCGGCGACCAGCCGGGACGCGCGCGCCCCGGCGAAGAGATCCCGGCGGATGACGCCCACCACCGTGAACACGAAGATCCACAGCAGGATGAGGAAGCCGAACCGGGCGGCGGCGAGAACGAATTCCGGCACGGCCGCTAGCCGTCCACGCGGAAGGTCAGCGTGGTCGTGCCGATCTGGATCATGTCACCCGGGTTGAG
>JABFYB010000165.1 GCA_013361475.1 Hamadaea sp. | reverse complement strand
GCGATCACGGCGATCTCGTGCCGGTGGTCTTCCATCAGCTTGACCAGGGTGTCGATCGCCTCCTGGCCGAAGTCGCCGCCCGACCCGAAGGTACGCGACAGCGTGTACGCCTCGTCGATGAACAGCACCCCGCCGAGGGCCTTCTCGAACGCGGCCGACGTCTTCTCGGCGGTGTGCCCGAGGTACTGCCCGACGAGGTCGCGGCGGGACACCTCGACGAAGTCGCCCCGGGGCAGGATGCCGAGGGCGGCGAGCAGCTGACCGTAGATCCGGGCGACGGTCGTCTTCCCCGTGCCCGGCGAGCCCGCGAAGATCAGATGGTTGGTGGACTGGGCGACGGACAGCCCGCCGCTGCGCCGCCATTCGTTGACCTGGAGTTCGTCGATGATGCCGTGCACCTCGGCCTTGACGCCGGGCAACCCCACCAGCGCGTCCAGCTGGAGCAGCAGGTCCTCCGAGCGCGCGACGTCCTGGCGGCCGGCCGCCGCGACCGGCTCGATCTTCGCCGCCGGCGGTCGCCCGGCCTCGACGACCTCGACCGTGCTGCCCGGGGCGAGCAGGATGCCGGGAGCGGCGGTCTGCTCGGCGACGCAGCCCGAGATCTGCCCGCCACAGCCCGCGGCGAAGCTGATCCCCACGCCGCCCGTCTCGGTGATCCGGCAGCGGCGCATGATCGGGTTACTCTGCTGGGCGACGGCGATCCCGATGTCCCCCGTACGCGAGACGCCGCAGTTCTCCAGAGTCGGCCGGGAGTAGTCGTAGATGTAGACGCCGCGGTATCCGGCGTCGCTGACGACGCAGTTGCGCAGCACCGGGTCGGCCGAGCGGATCAGGATCCCGTCGGAGACGATCTCGGAGATCGTGCAGTTCGTCATCGTGCCCGCGCACCCGTCGAGCTGTACGCCCAACTGCGCGCCGACGACGCGGCACCGGTCGAGTTCGAACTGGCAGCCCGAGCCGAGGTGCACCCCCGCGCCCGAGGCCGCCGAGATCTCGCAGTCCAGCATCTTCACGGCCGCGTGCGTAGCGGTCACCGCGGCGGCCTCCGCGCCGACGATACGCAGATGCCGCAGCTCGACCGCGCCGCCCCGAGCCTCGATGACCGGCCACAGCGGATCGCCGGCGTACAGGGTGACGGTGCCCGGCTCGACGGCGCTGATCGTGACGGTCCGGTTGTCCAGGCGGACGTTCTCGGCGTACTCACCTGGGGCGACGACGATCTGGTCGCCGGGACGCGCCATCGACAGGGCGTCCTGCACCCGGGGGTACGCACCCGGCAGGTCCGGCGAGACGTGCAGCACTTCACTCATGGCTTCTTGGTTCCGAATCGACTCGTGCACACCTGCGCGGATGGGGCGACCTCGTCGACGGACAGCACCGCGACCACGACGAAACAGTACTCGACCTCGGGATTGAGCGGGTAAACGCGGATGGACGTCGTCCCCTTCCGCCCATCGGCCACTGTGGCCGGTTCCCCGCCGACCGGACCGCCGAGCACATAGAACGCCGCGAGACCGCCGCTGTTGTCGGCGACGGCCAGCGTCACCGCGACCCGCTCGTCCTTGGCCACGGTGACCTGGGGCGCCATCGCCGCGACCTCGGACGCGCGCGGCAACGCCTCGGGGGAGATCTCGGGGGCCGGCCGGGCGGTGCCCCGGCTGAACGCCACGGCGAGCGCGAAAAGGACCACGGCCGCGGCCAGACCCAGCAGCCAGCGACGGGCGCTGGAGACCGCCGCGACCGCCGGCTTGCGGCGTACGGGGGCGGGC
Organism: Hamadaea sp.; assembly: GCA_013361475.1. Lineage (GTDB taxonomy): Bacteria > Actinomycetota > Actinomycetes > Mycobacteriales > Micromonosporaceae > Hamadaea. The sequence continues at coordinate 9,380 of JABFYB010000165.1, read as the reverse complement.
GGTGGGGGAGCGGCCGGGGGCACGTCGACCGGGTCCGCTGGAGCGGCCGCCACCGTCGAGGCGACCGGACTGGAGTCGGGCTCCGGCTCCGGAGTGGCCTCGGCGTCTACAACAGACGGTTCGACCGTATCCACTTGCGACTGCGTACGCACCGCGGTCGGCAGCAGCTCGCCACACGTGGGATTCATGCAGTACGAGCTGTCCCCGTGCTCGGTATGCCCACACACGACGCAGGTCACTTTGGACATGCGCCTGATTCTGTCACGCCGACCCGCTCCGCGGCGAGGCGCGACAAGATCGCGGATTCACAGTTGGGCGGCGACGAACCAGCCGGTCAGGGCGAGCCAGATGCCGGCGACCGCCGCCCCGGCGACGAGGGTGACGACCCCGCCGAGCAGCAGCACGAAGCCCACCGCCCGGCCGGCCCGGGCCGCGCCGCGGGTCGCCCGGCGCGGATCACCCGTCGTACGCCAGATCCAGGCCCGCAACAGGCGCCCGCCGTCGGAGGACGCCCCCGGGAGGAGGGTCCCGGCGGCGAGCACCAGATTGGCCAGACCGACATAGGCCACGACTGACACGACCAGGCCTCCGGCGCCGGCGAGGATCAGGGCCGCCGTCACGACTCCGCACAGTCCGCCGAGCGCCAAGCTGGCGAGCGGTCCGGCGGCGGCCGCCATCAGTTCGGCCGACGCCGCTGACGAGGCTCCCACTGACGAGGCTCCCGCTGACGAGGCCGACGCCGAAGACGAAGACGGGGAGGACGCGGAGGCGACGTGAGCAAGCTCATGGGCCGCCGCGCACAGTCCGAAGACGGTGACGGTGATCAGCGCGGCGAGCAGGTATTCGCCGGTCGACCGGCCCGGGTGGGCGGCGGGCAGGCGGACGGCCGCGAGCCCGGCGACCAGGATCGCGACGATGAGCAGGACGCCGCTCTCGTCGGCGAACTGCGCGAAGGTGGATCGACGTCGCATATCGCCGGGGTTCCCCGGAACAGTTTGGTCAAACCCCCTATCGTGATCGGGTGCCGCGCGAGACCCAGCCGAAGAACCCGCCCAAGCCCGAGTACGCCGTCCCGGCCGTCGTCGACACCCCCGGCGCCCGATCCGGCCCACCGGGGGCGCTCGGCCGCTGGCTGTTGCAGCACCGGGTGCAGGCCGTCGTCGGCCCGGAGGCGCAGGAAGGCCACGCGACCCCGCAGCCCTGGTGGAAGGTCATGTGCCTGACCGGGGTCGACTACTTCTCCACACTGGCGTACCTGCCGGCCATCGCCGCGCTCGCCGCCGGTGCGTTGTCGCCGCTGGCGACCCTGCTGATCGTGGGGCTGACCCTGCTCGGCATGCTGCCGATGTACCGCCGCGTGGCTAAAGAGAGCCCGAACGGGCAGGGCTCGGTGGCGATGCTGGAAGACCTGCTGCCCTTCTGGCGCGGCAAGCTGTTCGTGCTCGTGCTGCTCGGGTTCGTGGCGACGTCGTGGATCGTCACGATCACCCTGTCGGCCGCCGACGCCTCGGTCCACCTCCTGGAGAACCCGCACTCGCCCAGCTTCCTGCACGGGCATGCCGTCCTGATCACCGTGGTACTGCTGCTCATCCTGGGTGGAGTGTTCCTGCTCGGATTCAGCGAGGCGGTCGGGGTGGCCATTCCGCTCGTCGCCGTCTTCCTCAGCCTGAACGCGATCGTGGTCGTCGTCGGGTTCGTCGAGATCTTCACGACCGGCGGCGCCTGGGCGAACTGGACCGACGCGCTCACCTCCGGCCAGGGCGGCTGGACCGGCCTGATCGGCCCGGCCGTGCTGGCCTTCCCGCTGCTGGTGCTGGGGCTGTCCGGGTTCGAGACCGGGGTCAGCATGATGCCGCTGATCGCCGCCTCCGGCGAAGACGCCAAGACCCGCCTGCGGTCGCGCATCAAGAACACTCGCAAGCTGCTCACGACGGCCGCGCTGATCATGTCGGTCTACCTGATCGCGACCAGCCTCGTCACGACCATCCTCATCCCGGCCGCCGAGTTCCAGCCCGGCGGCGAGGCCAACGGCCGTGCGCTGGCGTACCTCGCGCACGAGTACCTCGGTGAGGGCTTCGGCACCGTCTACGACATCTCCACGATCCTCATCCTGTGGTTCGCCGGAGCGTCGGCGATGGCCGGGCTCATCAACATCGTGCCGCGCTACCTGCCCTCCTACGGCATGGCGCCGGAGTGGGGGCGCGCGGTCCGTCCGGTGGTCATGGTCTACACCCTCATCTCCGTGATCATCACGATCGCGTTCGGGGCGGACGTGAACGCGCAGGCCGGTGCCTACGCCACCGGCATCCTGGCCATGATGGTCTCGGGCGCGGTCGCGGTCACCATCTCGGCCGTGCGCTACCGGCAGAAGTGGGCCTCCGCCGGCTTCGCGGTCCTCACGCTCATCCTCTTGTACGCCTTGGGCGAGAACATCCGCGAGAAGCCGGACGGCATCGCCATCTCCGCCCTGTTCATCGCCGGCATCATCGCGGTGTCCCTGATCTCGCGGGTGACCCGGACGACGGAGCTGCGAGCCGACCGCATCGAGTTCGACGATCGCGCCCGCCGGTTCGTCACCGAGTCCATCGAGTTCGACGGGGCGCTGAACCTCATCGCCAACCGCCGCCAGGACGGCGACGCCGCCGAGTACGCCCAGAAGGAGTCCGAGCAGCGCGGGATGAACCCGGTCCCGGGCCGGGCCGACGTGCTGTTCCTGGAGATCGACATCGTCGACCCGTCGAAGTTCAGCGACGTCCTCCGGGTCTACGGCGCGGAGATCGACGGCCACCGGATCCTGCGGGCGCAGAGCCCGGCCGCGCCGAACGCCATCGCGGCCATCCTGCTGGCCTTGCGGGACTCCACCGGCGTCCGCCCGCACTGCTATTTCGAGTGGTCGGAGGGCTCGCCGCTGCTGCACCTGTTCCGGTACCTGATCCTGGGCCGGGGCGACACCCCGCCGGTCGTCCGCGAGATCATCCGGAAGCTGGAGTCTGATCCGGCCCGGCGTCCGGGCATCCACGTCGGCGGCTAGGCTTGGTGATCATGAGCGACCGCAGCACGCCCGACCGCAGCGCCGCCCGCCGGCTGGCCGCCGAATCGGTCGCGGCCGGGGAGCCGACCGCCTGGTTCGAGACCCTGTACGCCGCCGCCGAGCAGGGCGCCGCCGTCGTGCCGTGGGCCGACCTGGAGCCGAACCCGCTCCTCGTACGCTGGGCGGTCGCCGGTCGCGCCACCGGACGGGGCCGGGCGGTCGTCCTCGGCTGTGGGCTGGGCGACGACGCGGAGTACCTGGCCGGGCTGGGTTACGACGTGGTGGCCTTCGACATCGCCCCGACCGCGGTCGCGGCCGCCCGTCGCCGGTTCCCGTCGACCACTGTGGACTATCGGGTCGCCGATCTGCTGGAGCTGCCGGCCGACTGGATCGGCGCCTTCGACCTCGTGCTCGAGGTCTATACGGTGCAGGTGCTGCTGGGCGACGCTCGGCGTACGGCGATCGCGAACAGCGCCGCCCTCGTCGGGCCGGGCGGGACGCTGCTCGTCCTGGCCCGCGCTCGCGACTCCGACGGCGACCCCGGGCAGATGCCCTGGCCGCTGACCCGGGCGGAGATCGACGCGTTCGCGGCAGGCGACCTGGTCGCGACCGACGTCGACGAAGTGCTGGACGACGAGGACCCGCCCGTACGCCGCTGGGTCGCCGAGTTCCACCGCCCAGCCTGATCATCGCGCCACCCATGCGGTATCCGGCCGCGAAATGTCCGCTGAAACGACATGGCCGGCGCAGTGATCAGGAGAAGTGGTCGCCGAACCAGTCGGCGGCCAGGTCGGCGACCTGACGCAGGGCGCCGGGCTCCTCGAACAGATGCGTCGCGCCCGGTACGACCGCCAGCCGCGCGCGAGGGAGTAACGCGGCCGCCTGCCGGTTGAGGTCGAGCACCTGCGGGTCGGCACCGCCCACGATCAGCAACGTCGGCGACGTGACGAGCGGCAGATAGGGCCCGGCCAGGTCCGGCCGGCCGCCCCGGGAGACCACCGCGGTCACGTCGATCCCGGGTTCCGCCGCCGTGATGAGAGCGGCGGCCGCGCCCGTGCTCGCCCCGAAGAGGCCCAGCCGCACCGTCTCCAGTCCGGGCTCTTCGCGTACCCAGAGGCAAGCGGTCTGGAGCCGCGCGGCCAGCAACGGGATGTCGAAGCGCGACCGCTCCTCGATCTCCTCCGCCACCGTGAGCAGGTCGAGCAGGAGCGTGGCCTGCCCTCGGGCCTGGAGGAGCTCCGCGACCTGGCGGTTGCGCGGGCTGTGCCGGGAGCTGCCGCTGCCGTGCGCGAACACGACCAGGCCCCGGGGTTGGTCCGGGACCGTGAGGCTGGCGGCGACCTCGCCCTGCCCGGTGGGCAGCGGGATCGTGACGTCTTCGGTCATCTCGTCCCTATTCCCCGGCAGCCGGTCGCACAACCGGCTAGTTGACTCTGATTAGTCAGAACTGAATAATAGGTTCATGGCGAAGAAGCGGAAGGTCGGGAACCTGCTGGGGCTGGCGGTGCTGTCCTACCTGACCCAAGGGCCGACGCACCCCTACGATCTGGGGCGCACGCTGCGCGCGCACGGCGACGACCGGAGCCTCAAGTTCACCCACGGCTCGCTCTACATGGTGTTCCAGCAGCTGGAGAAGGCCGGCTTCGTGGCGCCGGTGGAGACCGGCCGGGCCGGGCTGCGCCCCGAGCGCACCGTGTACGCGATGACCGACGCCGGCCTGCGTGAGCTGCGCGACTGGCTGCGGGAGTTGGTCGCCGAGCCGGAGCACGAGTATCCGCGGTTCGTGACCGCGCTGTCGTTGATCGGCGCGCTGCCGCCGGACGAGGTGGTCGAGCTGCTGACCACGCGGCTCTCCCGGCTGACCGAGGTGCGCGCCTCGACCCGGCAGGAGATCGACGCGGCGCTGGCACGGGACGTGCATCCGCTGTTCCTCGTCGAGGAGGAGTACCGCCTGGCCCTGCTCGACACCGAGGCCGGCTTCGTCGAGAACCTGCTGGGCCGGATCGCCGGTTGGCGGTCGGCCTGGTCCGCCGCAGTCTCCGGAGGAAAATCATGATCACGCGTAGGACCACCGCGCCCGACGGCGCGACGCTCGGCTGGTACTCGATCGGCTCCGGTCCGGGCCTGCTGATTCTGCACGGCGCGATGGAGTCCGGGGTGAGCCACCGCGAACTCGCGGAGGCGTTGAGCGATCAGTTCACCGTGCACCTGCTCGACCGGCGAGGCCGGGGCCTGAGCGGCCCGTACGGCGCGCTGTCCGAAGTAGACGACGTACGCGCGGTGCTGGCCGCGACGGAGACGTCCCAGGTGTTCGGGGTGAGTTCGGGTGCGATCGTCGCGCTGGAGGCAGCCGCCTTCGTGAAGAAAGCCGCGATCTTCGAACCGCCGCTGTTCGGCTCGTCTTCCCGGCCGGTGGCGGCGTTGGCCCAGTTGGATGCTTCGTTGGCGGCAGGTGACGTCCTCGACGCGCTCGTGACGGGGATGCTCTTCGCCGAGATGGGGCCGGCCTTCCTGCGCCGGCTGCCCCGGCCAGTGCTTCGCCGGCTCACCGGGTTGGGCGTACGCGCGGACGCCCGGCGCGACACGCCGGGCTACGTCCCGATGGGCGACCTGGGTCCGCTGCTGCACTACGACTTCGCCTTGTCCGCCCAGGCCAGCGGCCAGTTCGACCGGTACGCCGGGATCACCGCCGAGGTGCTGCTGCTGAACGGGACGCGGAGCCCCGCGTACCTGCGGGAGTCGGTCGCCTCGCTGGCGCGGGTGCTGCCGTCGGCTCGGCACGTCCAGCTGGACGGGTTGGATCACGGCGCGTCCGGGAACGCCGACCGGCGCGGCAAGCCCGGTGTCGTCGCGTCGGTTCTGCGGGACTTCTTCGGGTGATCGCTGCGACGTGGTTTCCCGTGCCGGGCGACGGTTTCCCGGGCTGGCGTGGTTGGCCTGGTTTGCTGGGCGGCGCGGTTGGCGTGTCGATCTAGGCGGGAGATGGTTGCCAGGGCAGCCCGTTCTCGCCAAGATCACCGAGCCGGGTGGGGTGAGTCCACACCCGGGCGGCGGCTGGAGTGGGGGAGGCGGCCACTGTCAGCGGGGTCACCGGAGGTAAAGCATGGCTGGCATGTTGGTCTCCGCCCACGGCATCGAGCAGAACCTCCTGGTACGCGGCCCGCTCGACGGCCCGCCCGTCCTCCTGGTCCACGGCAACTGCTCGTCGGCGGCGTACTGGGCGCCGCTGCTGCGTCACCTGCCCGAACAGTGGCGGATCGTCGCCCCGGACCTGCGCGGCTACGGCGACACCGAGACCGCCCCCGTGGACGCCACCCGGGGACTCAAGGACTTCTCCGACGACCTCGCGGCGCTGCTCGACGTGCTCGGGCTGGCTTCCGTGGTGGTGGTCGGCCACTCGATGGGCGGTGGCATCGCCACGCAACTGCTGATCGACCACCCCGGCCGGGTCAAGGCGCTGGTCCTGGAGTCGCCGCTGTCGCCGTACGGTTTCGGGCTGGGCGGGGCGGGCGCGGTGAACCCCGGTTTCGTCGCCGCCCTCGCGGCCGGTGACCGCTCCGGGGACGCGCCGACCACTCCCCGGGCTGTGCTGCGTACCTGTTATGTCGCCGATCCGGAGTCTCTCGGCGACGACGAGGAGGCCCTGCTCGACACGGTGCTCTCGACCGCCGTCGGCGAGGGCAACTACCCCGGTGACGTCGTCCCCGCCGAGGGGTGGCCGGGCGTACGCGCGGGGACCAGAGGCGTGGCGAACGCGATGGACCCGGGCTATCACAACGTCGCCGACGATCTGATCAAGCTGGCGGGCAAGCCCCCGATCGCCTGGGTACGCGGCGACTCCGACGTCATCGTGTCGGACACGTCCGCCTTCGATCTCGCGTACCTGGGGAAGATCGGCGTCGTGCCCGGCTGGCCGGGCGAGCAGATCGCGCCGCCGCAGCCGATGGTGCGCCAGACGCGCGAGGTGCTCGACCGCTACGCGGCTGCCGGTGGCTCCTACCGGGAGTTCACGTTCGAGGGCGTCGGGCACAGCCCGCACATCGAGCGGCCCGAAGAATTCGCCGCGATCCTGCGCGAGCACGTCCACTGACGCCGGACGAGGTGTGATCATGGGCGGGTGGGATTCGTCCGGGTAACGGGAGCGCGCGAGCACAACCTCCGCGGTGTGGACGTCGAGTTCCCGCGCGACGAACTGGTGGTCGTCACCGGGGTCTCCGGTTCGGGAAAGTCGTCGCTGGCCTTCGGCACCGTCTACGCCGAGGCCCAGCGCCGCTACCTCGAGTCGGTCTCTCCCTACGCCCGCCGCCTCCTCAACCAGGTCGGCGCGCCGAAGGTCGACCAGATCACCGGACTGCCGCCCGCGGTCGCGCTCGGTCAGCAGCGGGCGGTGCCCGGGTCGCGTTCCTCGGTCGGCACGGTCACGACGCTGTCGAACCTGCTGCGGATGCTCTATTCGCGGGCGGGCGACTATCCGCCCGGCGCGCCCCGCGTCGACTCCGACGCCTTCTCGCCCAACACTCCCGCCGGGGCGTGCCCCGAATGCCACGGTCAAGGCCTGCTGCACCGGGTCACGGAGGACTCACTCGTCCCCGATCCGTCGCTGTCCATTCGCGACCGCGCCATCGCCGCCTGGCCGGGAGCCTGGCTGGGCAAGAACTTCCGGGACATCCTCGCCACCCTCGGGTACGACGTGGACCGTCCGTGGGCAGAACTGTCCCAGCAGGACCGTGACTGGATCCTGTTCACCGACGAGCAACCGGTCGTCACCGTCCACCCGGAACGTGAGGTCGGCCGGATCCAACGGCCTTACCAAGGTCGCTATCAGAGCGCCGAACGCTATGTGCTGCATACCTTCGCGACGTCGAAGAGCCTGCCGATCCGGCAGCGGATGCGGCGCTTTCTGCGTACGTCGCCGTGCCCGGTCTGCCACGGCCGCCGGTTGCAGCCGTCGTCGCTCGCCGTCACCTACGCCGGACTGTCCATAGCCGACATGATCGCTTTGCCGCTGCGCGATCTCGGGGCCGTGCTCCGCGAACGGCCGCCGACCACCGAACCGGCCGCCACCATCGTCCCCGACCTGCTCGCCCGCATCGATCTCCTCGTCGAACTCGGCCTCGGCTACCTCAGCGTCGACCGGTCGACGCCCACCCTCTCCGCGGGCGAGCTGCAACGGCTCCGGCTCGCGACCCAGCTGCGCTCAGGGCTGTTCGGGGTGGTCTACGTGCTGGACGAACCGTCCGCCGGGCTGCATCCCGCCGACACCGAACCCCTGCTCACGCTGCTCGCACGGCTCCAGGCCGCGGGCAACTCGCTGCTGCTGGTGGAACACGATCTTCAGGTGATACGCACAGCGGCGTGGCTGATCGACGTCGGTCCGGGCGCCGGAACCCACGGCGGCGAGGTTCTCTACAGCGGTCCCGTCGCGGGACTGGCCGCCGTCGAGGCATCGGCGACCGCCCGGTTCCTCTTTCATGGACAGTCCCTCGTGGACTCCGTGGAGCGGAAGCCGACCGGCTCGTTGCGGCTCACCGGAATCGACCGCCACAACCTGCGGGACTTGAGCGTGGAGTTTCCGCTCGGGGTGTTCACGGCGGTCACCGGCGTCTCCGGCTCTGGTAAGTCCACGTTGGTCAGTCAGGTGCTCGCCGACGTCGTCGCCGGTCATCTTCGGGCCGACGAGGAACCCTCCGAGGAAACCGACGACGATTCCCTGGAGGAGTCGGTCGACGCGTCGATCGGCGTGACCGCGACCGGCGTCGAGCAGCTCGACCGGCTCGTCCGCGTCGATCAGCGGCCGATCGGGCGTACGCCCCGGTCGAATCTGGCGACCTACACCGGCCTGTTCGACGCCGTACGCAAAGTCTTCGCCGGTACGCCGACCGCCAAGGAACGCGGCTACACCGCCGGCCGGTTCTCCTTCAACGTCGCGGGCGGCCGCTGCGAGACCTGTCAGGGCGAGGGATTCGTCGCGGTCGAACTGCTCTTCCTGCCCGGGACCTATCAACCCTGCCCCACCTGCCGCGGCGCCCGCTACAACGCGGCGACGCTGGAGGTCACCTATCGCGACAAGACCATCGCCGACGTCCTCGACCTCACCGTGGACGAGGCGGCGGAGTTCCTCGCCGACGTCCCCGCCGCTGCCCGGAGCCTCGGCGTACTCCGGGAGGTCGGGCTGGGCTATCTCCATCTCGGGCAGCCCGCGACGGAACTGTCCGGCGGCGAAGCGCAGCGGATCAAGCTCGCCGCCGAACTCCAGCGCGGTCGCCGGGGCCGGACGCTGTACCTGCTCGACGAGCCGACCACCGGACTGCACCCGGCCGACGTCGAAGTCCTCACCCGGCAACTGCAC
>JABFYB010000088.1 GCA_013361475.1 Hamadaea sp. | reverse complement strand
CCGCCGGGTTCGATCGTCACCATGCGCATCCGAAGCTGCCGCCCGGCCAGGCCCTCGATCTCAGGCCCGAGGTCCACCGTGGCCAGTAGCTCCACCGACACCCCGCTCGACGGCGGCACCGCCTGTTCGTCGCTCACTGTGCTGTCCTCTCCGCCGAGGTACGCCGGCCACGACCGACCCGGTTCGATTATCGGGCCTGGTCAGCGTCTCGACGGCGGAGTGTCGCGAGTCGCGTGAAACGGCCCGGGCCGCAGGGTCGATGATGCAGGGATGAGAGACGTTCCGATCCGCGATGACATGATCCGGCTGGGCCAGTTCCTGAAACTGGCCGGTGTCATGGACACCGGCGGCGAAGCCAAGTCCGCCATCGTCGCCGGCGAGGTCGCCGTCAACGGTGAAGCCGAAGTACGCCGGGGCCGGCAGCTCCACCGTGGTGACGTCGTCGAGATCGACGGCGAACGCCTTCGGGTGGCGTAGCGGGCCTAGGCGTACGCCGGGCTGCTCCGTTGCGCCCAGCGCACGACGACCGGCATCACCAGCCCGACGATCACGAACACTCCGCCGAGCAGCAGCCAGCCCGGGGCACCCCAGCTCAGGCACAGCAACGCGACGACCGACGGCGCGACCACGTTCACCAGGCCGGTGCCGAGGCTGGCCACCCCGGTGTACTGGCCTTGGGCGTACGCGGGAACGAGGCTGAACCGCAGCTCCATCGAGCCGGCCGCATGCCACAGCTCGCCGACGGTGTGCACCGCGACCCCGCCGGCGATGAGCAGAGCGGCGGCCCAGCCCGGCAGTCCGGCGGCGGCGGCCGTCAACGCCATTCCGGCCAGGAAAGCCAGGCCCGCGCGGCGGATGGCGTGTGCTCCCGGGATGCTACCGTCGACGGCCCGGCCGGCGCGTACCTGGAAGAGCACCACCAGCGCGGTGTTGAGGAGGGTCGCCGCCCCGACGAGCCACCGCGGCGCGGACGTATGCCCGACAATCCACAATGGCAGGCCGAAGAGCAGGACCCGGCCCTGGATCGACATGATGGCGTCAAGAACCGTGAAGACCACGTAACCCCGGTCGCGCAGCGCCAGCCATCGGCCGACGGTCGACGGCCGTTCGACGGGGGCGACGGACGGCAGGCGTACCGTGATCAGGGCGCTCGCCACGAAACTGAGCGCGTTGCCCACGACGACCGCCAGATACGCCGACCGGGTGTCGAACTGCACGGCGAACCCGGCCGCGACGGCACCGAGCGCGGCGGCCAGGTTGGCGACCGAGCGCAGGTACGCCCGGAACCGCGGCAACTCGGCGTCGCCGAAGCGGCGTACCAGAGGCGCTCGCGCGGAGACGCTGGCGGTGCGAGCCAGCTCCCCGACACACAGCGCGACCAGGAAGACGCCGAACGAGCGGGCCGTGACCAGCGCCGCCATCGCCGCGGCCTGCACGCAGAGCGTGACCAGATAAACTTCGCGCGGCCCCCGGCGGTCGGCGAGATGCCCGACCGGGATACCAGCGGCGATACCGACGATCGCCGCGATGCCGAGCGCGGCGGCGACCTGCGCGACCGACAGACCGACCACCCGCGTCGCGAACAGCGCCGAGCTGACCATGAACATGCCGCTGCCGAGCATGTTGACGAACGAGGACAGCGCGATGACACGCTGCGGTCCAGCCTCGGGGAGCGCGGCCCGGATCAATCGCGACAAGATCAGCACGTGGTGCAGGCTAGCGGCCGTGCCGCGCTGCGGGGAGTCGGTTCGTCGCCCGATACCGCGCGACGGCCCGGGCTGCTAACTTACTTGTACGCGATCAGCCGAGACAGACCTCGTCGCCCGGAACGGGTTCTTGCTACGAGTTGCCGACTTCGATCTCCTCTGCCCAGGCGAGAAGTCTGACAACCATCGCTTCGACCTGGTCAGCATTGAGCTTGTACGACTCGAACGCTGAAGCGGGAAGTCGCGTGACAGCCTGGAGGGCTTCAGCGAAGATCCCGGCTTCGAATCCTGGGTCATGGTCTGCGGCCATCTGCAGCAGTTCGGGCCCGGTGTACCGACCGTCTTTCAGTACTCCATACACGTCGATGTAGTCGCGCACCGCGGCCCGCCCGAACAAAGCGCACAGCTTGTTCGCCGCCGCATCCACCGGATGCAACACCGGACCGATCGCCAGGAGTACTGGCGGAAACGCGCGCCAGTCCACTCCGAGTTCGACAGTGCTGCTCTCGCCGGAGGCGGGGTCGGAGACTCCCAGCCGGGCGAATGTCGTCCCTTCCTGTTCAACCGTGACGTCAAGCCCGTCGGCCCGCAATGCCGCCGCCACTGCGGCCTGTGCCACCGGGAATTCCGCGGCGGCCGCCATGGTGGTGAAAAGGTCGATATCCTTGGATACTCGATCGACAAAGCCATGTGCCTGGACCGCGTATCCACCCGCGAGACAGAAGCCATAGTCGGCCGCAACCGCTAAGGCGACTCGAGCCAGGCGCTCATGAAATGGATCCATCGATCTCAAGCCGCTCCGGGCAGACCCGGGAAGCGGGATTCCCACAGATCCCGGACCTTGCGAGGCAACCAGAGCCGACGCCACACCCGGGCCAGGGTCGCGCCGTCGATGAACGCACGTAGATCCTCCACC
>JABFYB010000511.1 GCA_013361475.1 Hamadaea sp. | reverse complement strand
GCCGGCGAGGGCACGGCCAAGGCCGGTGGGAAGCTCAGGAGCAGAGTCATCGCCAGGCGGCTCCCGAAGCGCAATGGGATATGCATCGTGTGCCTCCACACAAGACGCGACGAAACAGGTGAGATCCGTGCGCGCGCGGTACGCGAGGACTGGCCAGGACCTCGCCACTGATCACCGGGTGACGGCTGAGTCACCCACGGCGACCATCTGGCGATCGTAGAGCGCGGGATGCCGAGGGTCTGACACGTCGGCCAGAAAACGACAGGAATGAATACGTGAGGCCGACAGTCACGCAGAGTCGGATGCCGTGCACACAACGAGTAGCGAAAGTGTCGGCCATGCGTCACTGCCGGACACTCTCGGCGCGCAGTGTCAGACAACGGCGTTTTCGGCTGTGTCCTAGGTGGAGGCACTCCCGCCGCCACCGCGACTCAACGGAGCGTCCGTGACCAGCCCCTCCGCCGACGAGGACGAGACATGGCAATCCCTGCACCGGCAACTCTCCCGGATCGCAGTCCGCCGGCTGCCGGCCGGCCTGCGCGGCCGAGCCGACGACCTCGTCCAGGAGCTGTTCGTCTGGGCGTTCGCCGAACATCCCGGAAAGACCCCGGCGGAGCTGGCCGCCCTGCTGACGGCGCATCTCAGGTACCGCGTGATTGACGAGGTGAACAGAGTGAAGGCGGAGCCACGTCTGCTGGAGCCGGGGGAGGCGCTGCCGGATCGGAGCGACGACGAGCTGCGCTATGACGAGCAGCTGAACGAAGCTCAGCGCGAGTGGCTGGCACTGCACTTCCACACGTTGCCGCACCGCGAACGCAGTGTCCTGGAGCTGACCGTGCAGCAGAAGCTGACCGGCCCGGAGGTGGCGAGCCTGCTGGGCCTCAGCCGCGAGAACGTCTATCAGATCAAATCCCGGACCATCAAGCGGCTGGAACGTCTGGACCCGCCCGCCCTGGACGCAGGAGACCGAGATGAACCCTGATGAGCGGGTGACCCGGCTCCTCGAACTGCACGACCCCGCCCGCGACTACCAGGCGCCGCCGATCGACCTCGCCGCACTGCGGGCGCGCGCGGCGGCCGGCGACTACCGGCGTCCCACCCTGCTCCGCCGGGTACGCGTACGGCTCTTCCTGATGTGGAATCGGCGGCCGTCCGGCAGGTCCGTCCGCCGGACGGCAGTGGTCGTCGCGATCATCGGTACGCTGCTCGCCGTCTTCTCCCCGGGCGCGACGGCCAAGCCGACCACGCCCGCCCTCAACAAGGCGTTCCTCAGCCGGATCGACGACCCCGGTTCGGCGGTGTTGCTGCGGCTGATCGCGAGTCTGTCGCCCATCGGTGTCGCACCGGTGCGACCCGTGACGTATCTGCGGCAGCAAGAGTGGGCGGTCGACACCACTGCCCCGACGTACGCCGAAGCGGCCAAGGTCATCGCCCACGATGTGCAGACCTGGCGTACGCCGGACCAGGCCGGCCGCCTCTGCCGGGTCGTCCTGCCCAGCCAGCCGGCGGGGACCGAACGGGCCGAGCGCACCGCGGCGGTGGACGCCCCGGCGCCGTGTGGCGACCGGGAGACGCCCAACACCCTCAACGTCCCCTTCAGCTATCCCGACGGGGAACCCGTCATCTCGCCGGCGGTAGACACCGATCAGCTCACCGCACAATTCGCGTCCGACCAGCCCATCCGCCAAGGCGACCAGTTCCTGCTGCGGGCGGTCGTGCACGCCTTCCAGTACTACGCGCTGATGCCCGTGCAGCGAGCGGCGGCGTTGAGCGTGCTCGCCACGGCCGCGACCCTTCGTTACCGCGGGCCCACCGTCGACCGGGCCGGACGTCCCGGGCAGGCGTTCACCGTCACCAGCGGACCGGGCGAGGGGCAGACCACCGACCTGATCGTCATCGACCCGGTCACGGGACGGATCCTGGATCACGAGGAGATCGCCCTGACCGCAGGATCGCGGAGCCTGACGAGGGTTCCAGCGGTCGTCAACTACACGTTGCTGCTGGCGGCGACCACAGTGGAGGCAGTTCCCTGACTCGGCCCCGGCCTTCAGAACCGGCCGTCGAGGATCAGCTTCGCCGCCACCGTCGTCCCGTCGGTCCGGATCGTGCCGCCGACCGCCTTGGCCCGCTCCTGGGTCTGCGGCGTGAGCGCGATCGCGAGCGCGGCCGACAGGGACTCGAAGGTGGGCGTCGGACCGTCGTGCGCCACGCCGATGCCCAGCTCCGCGACGCGACCGGCCCACAGCGGCTGGTCGGCGAACTGCGGCACCACCACCTGCGGTACGCCCGCCCGGGTGGCGGCCGTCGTCGTCCCGGCCCCGCCATGGTGGACGATCGCCGCGACCTGCGGAAACAGCGCCTGGTGATTGATGTCGCCGACGGCGAGGCAGTCGTCCTGATCGTCGATCGCGGCCAGATCGGCCCAGCCCTTGGCGAGCAGCACGCGACGGCCCTGCGAGCGTACGGCGTCGACGACGATCCGGGCGACACCCGGCGTGGAGTGCATCGCCATGCTGCCGAAACCCACATACACCGGCGGCGCGCCGGCTTCCAGGAACGCCGTGACCTCGGCCGGCAGCGGGCGCTCGTCCGGGAGGAACCACGCCCCCGTCTGCACGAGATCCACGTCGGTCAGCTCCGCCCACGGGCACAAGATCGGATCGGCCGCCAGCAACGCCCGCTCGCCGAAGACGTAGTCGCGGATGTTCGCCACCGGCGGCAGGCCGATCGCCGCCCGGTGGCTGTTCTCCGCCTCGCCGTACAAGGCGTACACGAGGTCGGCGTCGCGCTGCCAGAGCGCATCGAGGTCGTTCTCGTCGACCTCCGGCGCATACCCCGGGCGCCGACCGGGCTTGAAGTGCTGCGACGGCAACCCGTACACATGGAAGGCGGCGAGCAGGTAGCGCAGGCCGAGCTGGTCGGCCACCGAACGCGCGCCCGAAGGCATCAGCCCGGTCGCCACCATCGTGTCGCAGCCTTGGGCGACCCGGCCGAGCGTCTCGAACCGGGCGGCCACCAGCTTCGCGGCGAGGACGAACGCGTCGTCGGGCGTCGGCGGCCGCTCGCGCGCGACGACCGACTTCACCGTCGGGCCGAGCGGGATGAGGTCCAGGCCCACTCGGGCCAGCAACTCCACGAACTCCTCGTCCGGGGCGGCGCAGAAGCGCACCTCGGCACCCAGTTCCTTGAGCCGGACCGCCAGCCCGGCCAGCGGCTCGATGTCTCCACGCGATCCCCAGGTCGTCAATACCACGCGCATGTAACGAATCCCCCAATTCGGCAGGTAATGGCCTCGGTCGACCATTGTGCGCGATGACCCGGGTCTTGCCGCAAGCCCCCACCTGCGGTATACGTTAAGAGTGGCAGGGAGATGTTTCTCCTTGCCATCGCTGTTTTCGGGCCCTGCTGTTCTGGGAAGTCGAGAGCGTCAGTGCGGCGGTCGCATACCGAGACCGCCCGCCGCCTCACTCGCGGTGCACGACAGCTCGCCGGGTTGCAGGTAGACCGAGGCAGGCCGCCACACGTCCAGCTTGACCGGCTGTCCCCTGGTGATGCGGACGAGACGGCAATCGAAGGAGTGCGCAGAGGCGTCATCGGCCCGCAGGGCCACCCCGACCACACCGTCGCGAGTCACGTACTGGGTGCGTACCCGCTGATCAAGCTGGAGATCGGCGATGGCCGAGCGGGCCGACGTCTCGTCGGTGACACGGGCGAGGGCCGCCTTGAGCTTGTCCTCCGCCGGCAGCAGCGGCGCGGCCTGCTGCGCGGGGTAGGTGATGGGCGCGTTCGCCGGGCAGGCGACCTTGCGCGGCTCGCCGACCTCGTAGCGGGTGATGCGCACGTCGAAGCAGAACTCGAAGGTCTGCTCCGGCTCGCCGGAGGAGATGAGCGGCTGGTCGGCTCCCGTGCCGGTGATCTTGAGGGTCAGGGTGACGCCGTCCTTCGTCCCGGTGTCCGACCCGGCGATCGCGAGCAGCTTGGCGTCCTCCCGGACGGCGGCGCGCCGGCCCAGATCCTCCGCAGTCCAGATGTCGTTGCGGACACCGTGGATCTCCTTGCCGATCTGGGCGGCCTTGCGCGCCGCGTCGTCCTCCGCGTTCTCCGCCGCCGACCGGCCACACCCGGCGAGCAGAGTTGCGGCGAGGAAGATGGTCATTGTCTTGCGATTGGCCCCGTTCACGCGGCAAGACTGCCAGCCGTCGGCGTCCGCCGGCATGAGCGTTCCTACTCAGCTTCCGATGAGTAGCCCGTGGACCTCAGCCTTCGGTGAGTAGCCCGTGGACGAGGTCGTGGAGGATCGGCAGCGGATCGGTGGACTCCTCGTTGGCGAGGATCGCGATGCTCGCACGCTGCTCGGGAAACCACACCGACAGCGTCTGGAAGCCGGGATTGTCGCCGGGATGCAGGTACGCCGCCTTCCCGTAGACCGTGCCCATGTAGAGCCCGTAGCCGTAGGACTCGGTGGTGATCCCGTCCTCGTCGGTGATCATCGGAACGTGCCCGGCCGCCAGTTCGCCCACGCGGGGCAGGTTCGACGTGTGGAGCCGGGTGACGAAGTCGGCCAGGCCGGCGGCGGTCGCCCAGACGTCCCTGGTCCCGGGCAGACTCGTGAGATCGTTCGTCGGGACCGGTCGCCCGTCCCGATGACCCTCCGCGATGGTCCGGCCCGCGGGCGGATCGCCGGCCGTGATCGCCGTCGCTCCCAGCGGGGCGAAGAGGTGAGCGTTGAGGTACTGCGCATAGGGCTGCCCGGTGGCCACTTCCAGGACCCGACCGGCGATCGCGTACCCGGGACTGCTGTAGTGCCACGCGGTGCCGGGCTCGGCGATCAACGGCGCCTGCTCCATCAGCCGCAGCCGTTCCTCGACCGGCATCGCGACGTCGATGTCGAATCCGGGTACGCCCGGCTGCCAGTGCCCGATCCCGGCGGTGTGCGAGAGCAGGTGATGCAGGGTCACCCGGCTGTCCACAGTGGGTAGCCAGCCGGCGACCGGCGCGTGGAGGTCGAGTCCGGCCTCGAGGATCGCGGCGGCGCAGATGTGCTTGCCGACGGAGGCCAGCCGGTACCAGGTCGTGCCGGTTCCCGGTGTCTCGAAGAGCACGTCGCCGTCGACGGTCACCGCGGCGGCGCCTTGAAAATCCAGTCCCATCCCCAGCACGGTACGGACTGACGCCTTACGGCGTGGGGCGGGCCTCGCCGAGGACCCAGTCGTCGCCGTCCCGGCGGATCGTGCACTCCCAGCCCAGTCCGCGCAGCCGGGCGGTCAGCTCGGCAGGCTCCAGGAAGTGCTTGACCACCCGGAACGTGCTCCCGTCGGTGAGCCGCCGCTCGACCACGCCATCGTGCACATAGGACTCCTTACCCTGTTCGTCGACGTGCTCGTCGAGGAACAGGACCCGGCCGCCGTCGGCCAGCATGGGCCGCAGCGAGTCCCAGAACGGCCCGAACCGGTCCGGCGGGACATGCGACAGCCACGCCGAGAAGAAGATGAAATCGAACCGGCTCTCCGGCGTCCAGGTGAAGATGTCGGCCACGAGGAAGGTCACGTTCGCCGCCGTGACCCGCTCACGGGCGATCGCCAGGGCCTCGGGCGCCGAGTCCACCGCCGTCAGCGAATCGGCGTACGCGGCCAGCGCCTCCGTCCACAAGCCAGTGCCGCAGGCGAGTTCCAGCACCCGTCCGGCGGGACGCATCTCCGCGACCAGCCGCGCGATCCGTGGCCGTGCCACCGCGAGATCCCCGTACGCCGTCGCGTCGTACTCGGTCGCCCGGCGCCGGTAGTAGTCGACCTGCTCCGCCAGAACGTCGTCGGTCATCCCGCCATCGTAGATCGCTCGCTCGCCGCAGGCCGCCGTCGCCGGATTGGCTCTCGACCCGGCCCGCCCGCCTCGACCAGAGTGCAGGTCATGCAGGTAGCCGTGGTCACCTTCGACGGGTTCAACGAACTCGACAGTTTCATCGCCTCCGCGCTGATCAACCGCTGCCGCAAACGCGGTCTGGAAGCCTTCATCACCACGCCGACCCCAGTCGTCACGTCGATGAACGGAGTCGAGGTCGCCGGCCAGCGGCCGATGGAGTTCGTGACCGAGGCCGAAGTCGTCCTGATCGGCAGTGGCATCAAGACCCGCGACGTCGTCGCCGACGACCAGCTGATCTCCCGGCTCCCGCTCGACCCGGCCCGCCAGCTGATCGGCTCCCAATGCTCGGGCGCGTTGGTGCTGGCCCGCCTCGGGCTGCTCGGCGACATGCCGGCCTGCACCGACATGATCAGCCGCCCGTACGTCGAAGCGTGCGGCGTGACCGTGCTCGACACGCCGTTCCACGCCGAAGGCAACATCGCCACCGCGGGCGGCTGCCTCGCGTCGCAATACCTCGCCGCCTGGGTGCTCGACCGGACACTCGGCGAAGACGCCGTCCGGGACGTCATCGGCTACGTGGCCCCCGTCGGCGAGAACGACGAGACGGTCGAGCGCGCCCTCCGCGCCGTCCGCCAACCGGTTCAAGCGCTGTAAAGGCCGTCCGCTGGGACTGCCTGATCGTCGAGGGTGCTCGGATCGAAGCTCCACGCCGCGGCCATCAGCATGACGTCGTCCTCCGACGGCGTCGTGCTGAACCAGACATCCGCTTCGTCGTTCGACCAGTCGGCGGAATCCGGCACGGGGCCGAGCACTCCCTTGCCGATACGGATCTCGTCGGCCGTGGGATCGCCCACGAACAGCGGTATCTCGCCTTGCTCACCCACGTAGCAGTAAGCGCGGAGCACTTCGCCCGCCCGGGCCAGAGCCCAGGCGTGGTACTCCACCACTCGCTCGCTGGCGAAGAACTGGACCTCGCCCAGACGCAGGCTCAGCCCGCTCAGCCATTCGACGAAACCCTGGTCGTACGCATCGAGGGGCAGACCGCGTCGGCTGTGCGCGATGGTCCACCCCGGGACCGGCGTGGCAACGAAAACCCCCTCGCCGTACGCCAGGTCTACGCCGGTGGCCCAGTCGAGGGTCTGCCGCCGGGGCAGCTCGAGGGCATCGGCGACCTCTTCAACGGTCCGCCCGCGTACCGCCAGCCATGACGTCTTGTACCCGAATCCCACGTCGTAGACGGTAACCAGGGCGTCCGACTGTTTGCAGCTCTGCCTACCGCGGGGAGTCGATCAGTCTCGCGGGGGAGTGATCAGGGCGCCCCGGACACGACACACCGGTCGATCACGACCGTTAGTTCATGATCGCGCGGATCGCGCGGATCGCGCGGAGCGTGCGGAGCGTGCGGAGCGTGCGGGTCGCGCGGGTCGTGCCGGTCGCGCGGGTCGTGCCGGTCGTGCGGGTCGTGCGGGAAGGTAGCGTGCGGGCATGACCGAGCGACGCGCGATTCTCAGTGGTTCCACCTTCGAGGAGCAGATCGGCTACGCCCGCGCGGTGGTCGTCGGCGACTCGATCTACGTTTCCGGGACTACTGGGTTCGACTACGCCACGATGAGCATTTCCGACGATGTGGTGGAGCAGGCCGAGCAGTGTCTGCGCAACATCGGCGCGGCGCTCGCGGAGGCCGGCAGTTCGTTCGCCGACGTTGTGCGCGTGCGTTATCTGTTGCCGGACCCGGCGGACTTCGAGCCCTGCTGGCCGGTGCTGCGTCGCCACTTCCTCGATGTACGCCCGGCCGCCACGATGCTGGTGTGTGGGCTCGCCGATCCGCGGATGAAGATCGAGATCGAGGTCGACGCGCGCCGCTTGTCCTGATCACCGGCGGCGAGTGTCCTCGTCCCCTGCCCGACCGACCCACCGGGCAGGGGACGAGTGCTTGTGGGGTATCCCCTTACGAGACACCGGCCAGCGCGTCGCGCAAGCCTTTGGCCGCCTTGGCGTACTGGCTGCCGCCGCCCCGATCGGCCACCGCGTCCAGGCCCTCGATCCGATCCCGGCGGCCGAGCGTACGCGCGCACCGTTCGGCGAGCTGCAGGAGATCGGCGGTGCCCACCCGCGTCTTGGGCAGCGCGAGAAGAGCGGGCAGGGCGCCGACAGCGATCTCGTACGCCGTGCCGACCGCACCGGCTTCGGCCGTGTCGCGCAGCGCGGTGGCGGCCCGGGACAGGACGAGCGAGCCGGCCGCCACACAGTCGCCGAGGTGCCGCCCGGTGGCCCGCCAATCCACGTCGGCGCCGAAGCCGAGCAGCGCGTCGACCGCGGCGACCCGTTCGGCGGCGTCGGGAGCGGTCATGCCGTAGACGAGGGCGAGCTGGGTCGCCGGTCCGGTCGGCCCCTGAGTTTCGGCCAGCAGCGGCAGGATCTGCGCCGCCTCACCGCTGTCACCGCGTTCGGCCGACATCGCCAGCTGCGCCAGGGACCACGCCGCGACGACCTCACGATGCGACGGGAGCGCCGCAGTCCACAGTGGCGCACCCGAGCCCGAGATCCACGGGGAACCTTGGGGCTTCTTGTGTCTGGGCAACGAGAACAACGCCGTCACGACGGGATTCGCACTCGCCGGAGGCTCCATCGTGACGGCCACCCGCCGGTCCGGCAGCAGACCGTACCACTGATAACGGCCGCCCTTGCCCTCCTGGGCGTACGCGACGACCACCGGGTCGACGTGCCCGGCGCGGAGCTGCGCGGCGAACGCCTGCCCGGCCGGACTCGCGAGCCGATCCGCCCGGCGCCGTACGCCGTCGCCCGGGTCGGTCCGGGGCAGCCGCAACAATGCCTGCACGAGATCGGCGCGCCACGGCTGCCAACCGTCCCGTTCGGCCTGCTCCAACCGATCGAGGAGAATTTCTGGATCGAGCTGGCCGTTACGCCGCGTCGGCGTCGCCACGAGCCGGGGGACCGGACTGCGGCGAAGATAGCGCGTGATCGTGGCCAGCCGGATCTCCAGCAACGCGGACGGCGAACGCTCCGGGTCCGCCAGCGGTTTGACGATGGCGTGGTCGGCCCGCAGCTCGGCGAACGCCTCCATGAGCCACATCGAGCGGCGCTCCGGCGGTTCGAGGAGGTCGCACAGCACCGCGCCGAGCTGTTTCCAGTAACCAGGCGCCCATTGGGCGACCAGATGCGGCCGGTTCGGCTCGACGATCGGGCCGATCGCGGCCGCGAGACCCGCCCGATCTCGGCCGTAGAGCTCGACCACGGCCGCCAGGACTCGTTCCAGCGTGACGCTGGAACGATCGCCGCTCATGATCGCCGACAGTTCCTCGGCGACCTCGGCCGGAGTGGTGAGCGGCGGCGGCATCTCCGGGACCGTCGGCGCGACCGGTGGCGCGAGCGGCAGCAGCTCCGGCGTCGCCGGGAGGTCGAGCGACGCCAGGAGATCCGTGCTCCGCTCCGGATGGCGCTTGGCCGCCTTGCGTACCCAGCTGATCTGGGTCTTGATCAGGCCTTTCTCCTTGCGCCGCACGATGACCGCGGTGACGTCGAGCAGCGTGTCGACCTCCAGCAGGCCGGCCTCGTCGGCCTGGCGCAAGCTGCGTTGCGCGAGCCCGGCCACGGTGCCGAGGTCGGCGTCGGCGAGCCCGGCGTAGTCGGCGATCCGGGCGCCGATCTCCTCCGGCGTCACCCGGAGCTCGTCGTGCAGGGTCACGAAGGGCCGCAGGTCGCCGGGCCGTCCGCCGCGCAGCAACCGAGCCAGGCACCCGTCGACCAGCGTCGCGCGGATCTTCGGGTCGTCCCCGGCGAGTCGCAGCAGGGCGTGGTTGAACCCCGCGCCGCGGAAGGTGGACTCAAGCTCGCGACCCATCGTGTCGTCCTCGAACAGCATCGGCAGCAGCAGGGGAGCGTAGTGACCGGTGGTGATCGCGTCGTGCGGGTCCGTCTCCGACCGGATCCAGGCGATCCAGCCCCGCGCGAAACCCGCCGTGACCGGCGGCGCGATCCCGGCCAGCCCGGCGATCGCGTCGACCAGCAGCCACTCGTCCACGTCGGCGAGCGCCGACGTCTGCGCCCACAGCTGAGCCAGCTCGCCCAGCCACGGCACGTCACGCTGCGCGAGCAGGCCGACGGCCATCCGCCGGGGGATCAACCGGCGCTCCCAGCGCAGACTGCCGCGGTTGAGCGCCGTCATCGCCCGCTTCGCGGTCGGGGCACACCCGAGGAACGCCAGTCCCGCGACGGCCGCGTACCCGCCGCGCCAGTCCCGCAATTCCTCCTTCGTGTACGCGACCACGGCGGGAAACGCCGCCTTGCGTTCCTTCTCCGACAACTTCTTCAGAAAGGCGTACGCCAACTCGGTGGACCGCTTGTCGATCGCGCGGGCGAGGTCGGCCGGCACCTCAGCCGTCATGCCGCGACCTCTTCCAGGGCGCCCACGCTGATCAGCGCCGCCAACTGGTGTTTGCACGGTCCCCGGCCGCCCCGATATTTGCCCCACCATTGGCAGGTGCAGCCGGCCGGTCGGCCGTCGGCCATCCGCACCTGGTAGGTGGTCTCGCCGCTGAGCACCTCGACGCGGTCGGCGTACGGCCGGACGGCGCCCGCTTCGATCAGCGCCCGAGCACCGGCCAGGCGAGGGTTGAGCCGGGCGGCGGCATCCGTCCCGAACGGCATCACGCGATGGAAGTACGCGCCTTCGGTCACGTCGAACCCGACCCGTCCCGCCGTCCCGAGCAGCGTCAGCGCCGCGCGTACGCGGTCGGCCGGGAGACCGCACGCCGACGTGAGGCCGTCGACGTCGATGACCGGATCCCAGGCCAGCATCGCGCTCACCAGATCGGCGTCGTCGGCCGTCTGATCGCCGGTCAACTGGGTCAGCACGGCCCCTTCGCCGGAGAACCCGCGCGAGACCTCCGGCGACAGCGTCAGCAGCAGGCGTACCGTCGGGGTCTCCAGTAGCCAGGCACTGGCCAGCGGAGGACTGGCCGGACCGGCGGGCGGGCCGAAGACGGTCAACGTGGTCGCGTGCCGCAGCAGCCCACGCAACGTCGCGAGCCGGCCGCCGCCGGAGACGCAGACCGCCCCGGCGACCGGGCGAGACGTCAGCCGGAGCGAGCGCCCGGCCGGGACCACCCACATCGCCTTGCGGTCATTGGGTAGCCGACGCAGGAAGTCGGCGGCCTCGGCCGCCCCGATCGTCGCCCGCGGCTCCATGCCGGCGGCGATGACCGCCACCTCGGCGAAACCGCGCAACCATCGGCCCGGCAACGGAACCTTCCGCTCGACCCGGGTGCCGTCCATCGTGGAAACCGTCAGGTC
>JABFYB010000512.1 GCA_013361475.1 Hamadaea sp. | reverse complement strand
GAAGGACCTGGGCCGCAGCTACGAGGCGGTCATCCGGGTCAACTCGCAGTCCGGCAAGGGCGGCGTCGCGTACATCATGAAGAGCGAACACCACCTCGACCTGCCGCGCCGGATGCAGATCGAGTTCTCGGGAGTCATCCAGCGGCACACCGACGACGGCGGCGGCGAAGTCGGCCCCGCCCGGATGTGGGAGATCTTCCAGGAGGAGTACTTCGCCGACCGCCGTGTCGCCGTACGCTCCTACTCCGTCTCCACAGTGGATGACAAGGTCGAGATCGAGGTCGAGGCGAAGCTGGACGGGGTCGACGCGCGGCTGGAAGGCATCGGCAACGGCCCCATCGACGCCTTCACCCACGCGCTGCGCGACAAGGGCGTCAACGTACGCGTCCTGGACTACGCCGAGCACGCGCTCACCGCTGGCGACGACGCCCAGGCGGCCGCGTACGTCGAATGCGAGATCGACGGTGAGGTCCGATGGGGCGTCGGCGTCGACAGCAGCATTCTCACCGCGTCGCTGAAGGCCGTGGCCAGCGCCGTCAACCGCTGACCCGCTCCCTGCAGATCAGGGATATGCATGTGATCTTGGCTCAAGATCACATGCATATCCCTGATCTGCTGCTTAAAGGGCGAAGTGGGGAGTGCGGCGAGGGGGGCGGAGGAAGGCGGCCAGCAAGGCGCCGACGGCCAAGCCCCCGGCACACCACAGTAATGCCTGGTGGTAGCCGGAGTTGAAGGCTTCCGGGTTCGCGTACGCCGCCCCGGCGAGTCCGACGATCATCGGCAGCGCCGCCACTGCCAGTAGCGAGGCAGCGCGCGCGGCCGCGTTGTTGATTCCGCTCGCGATGCCGGCGTACGTGTCGTCGACGGCGGACAGCACGGAGGCGGTCAGCGGCGCGACTTGGGCGGTGAGGCCGAGGCCGAAGACGATCGCGCCGGGGAGGACGTCTCGCCAGTAGAGGGTGTTCTCGTCGACGGCAAGGAGCAGGAGCGTTCCGGCGACGCAGAGGAGCGGGCCGATGACGAGCTGCGGGCGCGGTCCGATGCGAGCGGCGAGCGCGGCGCTCCGGCCGGAGCCTACGAGCAGGAGCAACGTCATCGGGAGGGTGGCGATGCCGGCTTCCAGCGCCGAGTAGCCGGCGACCGTCTGCAGCTGGATGGCGAGGAAGAAGAGCAGTCCGCCCATCGCGCCGTAGACCACGACGGTGTACGCGTTCAGCAGGCTGAAGGTCCGTGACCGGAACAGCGACATCGGCATCATGGCGACGATGCGGGGGCGCCCTTCGCGGTCGGAGATGCCGACGCCTGGGCGGCTGCGGCGGCGTTCCACGGCGACGAAGGTCACCAGGCAGAAGAGGCCGACCGCGAACCCGGCCCAGACGGCGGGGCTGCCGAAGCCTTCTTCCGGTGTCGCGATCATGGCGTAGGTGAGTCCGGCGAGGCCGAGTGCGCCCAGGACGGTGCCGGCGACGTCGAACCGCGTATGCCGGGCCACCGGGTTGCGGCTCTCCGGCATCCGCCGGCCGAGCCAGAACACCGCGACCGCGAGCGGGACGTTCAGGAAGAACACCGCGCGCCAGTTGAGCGCGTCGATCAGCCAGCCGCCGACGAACGGGCCGACCGCGGTGGCCACCCCGGACAGCCCTGACCAGGCGCCGATCACCCGAGCCCGATCGGAAGGCGCGAACGACGACTGGAGGATGGCCAGCGAACCGGGCGTGAGCAGGGCCGCGCCGACGCCTTGCAGGATCCGGGACGCGATCAGGATTTCGATCGTGGGGGCGAAGCCGCACGCGATGGACGCGACGGTGAACCAGCCGACCCCGACGAGGAAGATCCTTCGACGGCCGTGCCGATCACCGAGAGCCCCGCCGAGCAGGACGAACGCGGCCAGGGTGAGGGTGTAGCCGGTGATGGTCCACTGCAGACCGGAGAGCTTGGCGCTCAGGTCCTCGCCGATGGCCGGCAGCGCCACGGTGACGATCGTGGTGTCCAGAAAGGCCATCCCGCTGGCGAGCACCGCCGCGGCCAGGGTTGCCCGGCCGGCGGTCGTCCCCAGGCGCAGCTGTGTCACGATGACCATCTTCCTTGGCTAGTCAAGGAGCCCGGCGAGGTTTGACACGCCGACGCGCGGGAGAATCCTCACCACATCCCGACGGTCCAAGGGAGACTTTCAGCGTGCGTACCCCCCTTCGCCTCATCGGCGCGCTCGCCGCCGCCCTCGTGCTCGCCGCGGGCTGCACCGAGGATCCGCTCGCCTCCCCGTCCGAATCAACGGGTGGGCTCAAGCCCACCGCGGCCGCCGGGTCGGTCTCGACCGCCCTCGCGTCCCTCAAGATCGCCGACGCCCGCCCGATGACCGGGTACTCGCGTGATCGGTTCCCCCACTGGCGCAGCGCCGGCACCGGGTGCGACGTCCGCGACAAGGTGCTCCAGCGCGACGGCAAGAACGTCAAGCTCACCGGCTGCAATGTCACCGGCGGCACCTGGGTGAGCTGGTACGACGGCACGACCCAGACCGAGCTGACCAAGGTCGACATCGATCACATGGTGCCGCTGGCCAACGCCTGGCGGTCCGGGGCCGACAAGTGGACCGACGAGCAGCGGTCCGACTTCGCCAACGACATGGAGCGCCCGCAGCTGTTCGCCGTCTCGGCCAGCTCCAACCGCTCCAAGGGCGACCAGGACCCGTCGACCTGGAAGCCGCCGTCGCAGGACGCCTGGTGCGTCTACGCCCAGGACTGGATCACGGTGAAGGCGTACTACAAGCTCACCATCACGGCCAAGGAGAAGGACGCCCTCTCCGCCATGCTCAAGACCTGCGCCTGACAGGAGGACCCGGATGACCGCGCCTGCCGAACTCGTCACCGACATCGTGCCCGGCCCCGGCGGGGTGATGACCGACGAGGTGGGCGTGGTCACCGGCGATCTCACTCTCCGGACCGCGCTGGAGGGCACGACCGCCCAGACGTCCGTGCAGTACAAGGGCGCGGCGGAGTGGTACAAGATCACCGGGGGCGCGGTCACTCTGGTCGCCCCGGAGGACCTCAAGGCCGTGCATCAGCTCGCGGTCGGGTTGCTCCACCGGCCCGAGGGCTAGGACCAAGGGGTACGCCCAACGGGGCGGTCGCCCACGCTGTGTGGTCGACGCAGCGCACGCGTTGCGCTGTGTGGCCGACGCAGCGCACGCGCTGCGAAACGTGATCAAAGCCCCACCAGTGTTGTGACAGCGCCCTGACCAGGGGCTTTGATGAAGAATCGTTATCCACAGGGGCTTACCAGGGAACGCCTCCCTCCGGCAGGCTGGCCGCCATGCCGAGGCGATGGACGCGCCCCGACCTGGACGGGCTGCTGGAGAAGCAATACGGCCTGGTCCGGCGCGACCAGGTCCTCGGCGGCCTGCCCGATGCCCTGACGAAGGGCGCTCTGCGCTGGCGGTTGGAGCGAGGGGTCTGGCAGACCGTCCTCCCCGCCGTCTACGCCACCCACGGCGGTCCGCTCAGCCGGGAGCAGCGCGCCTTCGCCAGCCTCCTCTACGCCGGCGAGTCCGCCCAGCTCACCGGGCCAGCTGCGCTGCAACTGCACGCCGTCCACTCCGCTCCCGCCGACGAACTGGTGCACGTGCTGATCCCGGATCGCCGACGCTTGTCACCAGCCCGGTTCGCGGCCGTCTCGCGTACTCATAGATTGGATCCGAGAGCGACCGCCATCGGCCGGATGGCGGTGGTCTCCCCCGCGCGAGCCGTGGCCGACACCGTGCGGATGGTCCCGGGCCTGGACCCGAACGCGGCTCGCACGCTGGTCGTCGAGTCCTTGCAGCGGCGGCTCACCACCCTCGACGCCCTGCAGGACGAGCTGCGCGACGGGCCGAAACGCGGCAGCCTGCTGCTGCGAGCGGCGCTCTCCGAGGTGGAGCAGGGCTTGCGCGGCTCGCCGCTGACCCAGTTGCGGGAGCTGTGCGCGAGCAACCCGGCCCTGCCCACGGTGCGCTGGCAACCCGCGCTGATCGGGCCGGACGGCGAGACGTTGCCGACGCCGGACGGCTGGATCGCCGACACCGCCATCGCACTGGAGATCATCGCGCCCGACCTCGACCCGTCGCCGGAGGCGTGGACTCGCCGGCTGCGCCGCCAGCAGGCCTTCACCGAGTACGGCGTGCTCGTGCTGACCTTCACCGCGAACGAACTACGGATCGACCCGGCGGCGGTGCTGGCCACGATCGTCCGGGCCTACCTGGAACGGGCTCGGGCCGGGGTGCGGCACACCGTCCGCCTCGCCTGATCATTGCGCCGGCCATGCTGTTTCGCCGGGCGAATTGCCCGCTCTTACAGCATGGCCGGCGCGACGATCACGAAGCTTCGATCTCCTCGGCGAAGTGGCACGCCACCGTGTGCCCCTCGGCCAGGACGCGCAGCTCCGGCCGCTCTTGCGCGCACCGTTCCTGCGCCCACGGGCATCGGGTGCGGAACCGGCAGCCCGACGGCGGATTCGCCGGCGACGGCAGGTCGCCCGAGAGCAGGATCCGCTCCCGACGCTCCTCCACCAACGGATCCGGTACGGGAACCGCCGACATCAGCGCCTTCGTGTAGGGGTGCAGCGGTCGCTGGTAGAGCTCGATCGACGAGGCCTCCTCCACCAGCGCGCCGAGGTACATCACGCCGACGACGTCGGAGATGTGCCGCACGACCGCGAGGTCGTGCGCGATCACGAGGTAGGTCAGCTCGCGCTCGGCCTGCAGTTTGCCCAGCAGGTTGAGCACCTGGGCCTGGATCGAGACGTCGAGGGCCGACACCGGCTCGTCGGCGACGATCAGGTCCGGGTTGAGGACCAGCGCGCGGGCGATGCCGATCCGCTGCCGCTGGCCGCCCGAGAACTCGTGCGGATAGCGGGACAACGCCCAGCGGGGCAGGCCGACCGCGTCGAGCGTCTCGCAGACGATGTCGCGCCGTTCGGCACGGTCGGCACCGATGCCGTGCGCGGCCAGGCCCTCCGTGAGGATGGACTCGACGTTCTGCCGGGGGTCCAGTGAGGACAGCGGATCCTGAAAGATCATCTGCATCCGCCGGCGCATTCCGCGCAGTGCGGACGGGCTGAGGCTGGTCAGATCGGTGCCGTCGAAGACCGCCGAGCCGCCGGTCGGCTCGACCAGGCGCAGCAACGCCCGGCCCAGCGTCGTCTTGCCGCAGCCCGACTCGCCGACCAGCCCGTACGTCTTGCCCCGGGGCACGCTGAGGGTCACCCCGTCGACCGCCTTGACGTGGCCGACCACCCGGTCGAACACGACCCCGCGCAGGATCGGGAAGTGGACCTGCAGATCCTTGATCTCCACCAGTGCGGTCACGGCGCGACCTCCGGGTTGACGCAGCGGTAGGAGTGAGACGTCCCCTCGAGGGACGGCGGGCCGGTCAGGCAAGTCTCGATCGCCCGGTCGCAACGCGGGGCGAACGCACACCCCGCCGACCAGGCCAGCACGTCGCGTACCGAGCCCCGGATCGGGGTCAGCTCCTCGCCGCGCAGGGCGTCGAGTCGCGGGATCGAGTTCAGCAGACCCACCGTGTACGGGTGGGTGGGGTGGCCGAACAACTCATGGCGGCCGGCGCTCTCCACCACCCGTCCGGCGTACAGGACGTTGACGCTGTCGCAGAGTCCGGCGACGACGCCGAGATCGTGCGTGATCATGATCAGCGCCGTCCCGTCCTCCCGGACCAGTTCCTTCAGCAACTCCAGGATCTGGGCCTGAATGGTCACGTCCAGCGCGGTCGTCGGCTCGTCGGCGATGAGCAGGCGCGGCCGGCAGGCCACCGCCATCGCGATCAGCGCCCGCTGGCGCATGCCGCCGGACAGCTGATGCGGGTACTCCCTGAGCCGCCGACGCGGATCGGGAATGCCGACCCGATCGAGCAACTCCGCCGAGCGCCGTTCGGCCTCGTGCTTACCGATCCCCCGGTGGCGGATCAGCACCTCGGCGACCTGCACACCGATCGGCACGACCGGGTTCAACGAGGACAGCGGATCCTGGAAGATCATCGCGATCTCCCGGCCCCGGATGTCGCGCAGCGTACGCCGATCGGCCCGCAACAGGTCGAGCCCGTCGAACTTGGCGCTGCCGTCCACGCGTACGCGTTTGGTGTTCTGATGCGGCAGCAGGCCGATCAGGGCGAGCGAGGTGACGGACTTGCCGCAGCCCGACTCCCCCACCAGTCCGACGACTTGACCGGCGTCGACGGTGAACGAGACGCCGTCCACCGCTCGCACGTCGCGATCCGCGTGGAACGTGACGCCGAGGTCTTCTACTTCCAACAGCGCCATGCTTCACTTCCTCAGCTTCGGGTCGAGCGCCTCGCGCATGGCCTCGCCGAGCAGCGTGAACCCGAACGCGGTGATGATGATCCCGACGGCGGGATAGATCGTGAGCCGGGGCGCCACCTCGAGACGAGTCAGTGCGTCGGTCAACATGACGCCCCACTCCGGCACCGCCGGGTCGGGGTTGCCCAGGCCGAGGAAGGACAGCGCGGCCGCTTCGATGATCGCCGTGGCCAGCGTCAACGTCGCCTGGACGAGCACCGGGGCGAGCGAGTTCGGCAGCACGTGCGCGACGGCGATCCGGCCACGGCGTACGCCGAGCGCGGTAGCGGCCGTGACGTACTCCGAATGCCCCTGGGCGATCATCGAACCGCGCAGCAACCGGGCGAAGACCGGCACGGAGATCACACCGACGGCGATCATCACGGTGATCAGGCTCGGCCCGAGCAACGCCGCGACGCTCACCGCGAGGAGGAGACTCGGCATCGCCAGGAGCATGTCGACGACCCGCATGATGGCGTTGTCGATCTGCCGGCCCCGGCGGCCGCCCAACGCGTACGCCGAACCGGCGAGCCCGCCGAGCAGGCAGCCCACGAGCAGGCCGAGCGAGGTGGCGACGACGCCGACCAGCAGCGTCTGCCGGGCACCCACGATGACCCGGCTGAACTCGTCCCGTCCGTTGTGGTCCAACCCGAACCAGTGCTCCGAGCTCGGCCCGGGAATGATGTTCTGGCCCTCCTTCACCTGGTCGGCCCAGGCGGTCGAAGTCGGGCTGTACGGGACGAGGAACGGTCCGATGATCGCGACCAGCACGAAGATCAGCAGGATGATCGCGCCGACGACGGCGGCGGGGTTTCGGCGTACCCGGCGGAACGCCTCGGCCCAGAGGCTGCGGCCCTTCTCGTCGGCGTGCACCGCGGCCAGCTCGGCCAGCCGGTCGAGCCGCTGCTTCTTCGCCTTCGGAGTCAGTCCTTTGAGCCCGGTGGCCTCGTCCTGACGCTGTTCCGGCGCGGTCGTGCCCGAGGCCGCCTCGGGAGTCAGGTTGTCGGGAGTCATCGCACCCTCACTCTCGGGTCGATGACGCCGTACGCGACGTCGACGAGCAGGTTGACGGTGACGTAGATGATCGCGACGAACATGATGAAGCCCATGAGCACCGGATAGTCCCGATGGTCGATCGACTCGGCGATGAACTGGCCGATCCCGGTGAACGCGTACACCGTCTCGGTGAGCACCGCCCCGGACAGCAGACCGCCGGTGAGCAGGCCGATCGTGGTCACGACGGGGAGCAGCGCGTTCCGCATGATGTGCCGGCCGCGTACGGTGCGCTCGGTCAGGCCCTTGGCCTGGGCGGTCCGGACGTAGTCCTCGCCGAGCACCTCCAGGACACTGGCCCGGGTCATCCGGACGATGATGGCCAGCGGAATGGTCGCCAATGTCATCGCCGGCAGGACCAGGTGTTTCAACGCGTCGGCGGCCGCGTCCCACTCTCCGGTGAGGATGCCGTCGAGGACGTAGAAGCCCGTGACCCGAGTCGCGTCGATGGTGACGTCCTGCCGTCCGGCCGACGGGAACCAGCCCAACTTGACGGCGAAGACCTCCTTGATCAGGTACGCCAGCACGAAGATCGGGATGCAGACGCCGAGCAGCGAACCCGCGACCGAGGAGTAGTCCAGGGGACCGCCGCGCTTGCGGGCAGCCAGGTAACCGAGCGGAATGCCCAGGCCGATGGCGATGATCAGGGCGGAGATCGTCAGCTCGACCGTGCCCGGGAAACGTTCCAGGAACTCGGTGGTCACCGGACGGTGCGTGTTGATCGACACCCCGAGGTCGCCGGTGACCAGGCGGCGCATGAAGCGGCCGTACTGGATCCACAGTGGTTGGTCCAGGCCGAGGTCGTGGCGCAGCTTGAGGCGTGTCTCGGGCGTACCGCGCTCACCGAGGATCGCGGTCTCCGGCCCGCCGGGCAGGCGATGCAGCCAGAGGAAGAGGATCAGCGACAGGCCCAGCAGGGTGGGTATGAGCTGGAGCAGTCGCCGGACGATGTAACGGAACATGGGCGGCGTCCTTGTGGGTGTGCCACGGCTAGGCGGCACACGGACGTCGCCGTGTGCCGCCTAGCCTTTATGTGGGAGATCAGGACGTGTAGTACGCCGTCGCGAACTTCTCGTCGGTCAACGGACTGGGCTTGACCCCGGTCACGTCCTTGCCGAAGACGATCGACGGCGGACCGTGTGCGATCGGCACACCCGGGAGGAAGTCCATGACCTTGGCGTTCAGCGCCTTGTACTTCTCGATCCGCTTCGCCTGGTCCGGCTCCGTGTCGGCCGCCTTGAACTCAGCGAACAGCTCCGGGTTGTTGAAACCCCACTCGCCCTTCTGACGGTCGAACATGGTGCCGATGAAGTTGTACGCGTCGGCGTAGTCACCGGTCCAGCCCAGCAGGTGCAGGTCGTGCTTCTTGCCCGTCTGCACCGCGTTGAGGTAGTCCGGGCTCCACTTCAGCGCGTGCGGCGTGATCGTGATGCCCACCTTGGCGAGGTCGGCGGCGATCAGCTCGAAGATGTCCTTCGGCGCCGGCATGTAGGGCCGGGTCACCTCGGTCGGGTAGTAGAAGTCGAGCTTCAGGTTGGTCGCCTTGGCGTCGGCCAGGAGCTGCTTGGCCTTGTCGACGTTGTAGTCGTACTTGGTCACGGCGTCGTTGTAACCGTCGAGACCCGGGGGCTGGAACTCCAGCGCCACCGAGGAACCGGCCGGGTACTTGGAGTCCACGATGGCCTGCCGGTTGACCGCGTACGCGATCGCCTGCCGGACCCGGACGTCCTTGAGGGCCGGGTTGCCGCTCTGGTTGATCGCCAGGTAGAGGATGTTGAACGCCGGCCGGGGCAGGACGTTGAAGCCCTCGTCCTTCAGCGGCTTCACGTCCGCCGGAGCCACCAGGTCGTAGCCCTGGATCTCGCCGCTGCGCAGCGCCTGCTTACGGGCGGTCAGGTCGGAGATGGTCTTGAAGATCAGCGTCTTGATCTTCGCCTTGGTCCCGTAGTAGTCGTCGTTCGCGACGAGCTCCACAGCCTTGTTGGTGTGGTCCCACTTCACGAACTTGTAGGGGCCGGTCCCGACCGGGTGCTCCTGCGCGTACGCCGGGTAGGTGACGTTGTCGGCGGTGCCGCCGACCTTGTCGGCCTCGAAGTCCTTGAGGGCCTTGGGGCTCTGCATCGAGAACGCGGGCAGCGCCAGCGCCGCCGGGAACTTGGAGGTGACCCGGGTCAGCGCGATGTCGACGGTCGAGGCGTCCTTGGCCGTGCAGCTCTTGAAGAGGCTCGGGGGAAGCTCAGCGGACTCGTTCTTGGCGAACCCACCGAAGACGTCCTGCCAGTACGACGAGATGTCCTGGTTCTGCATCAGGCCGGACCAGTTGTACCAGCGGTTGAAGTTGGTGCAGACAGCCTCGGCGTTGAAGTCGGTGCCGTCGTGGAACTTCACGCCCGTCTTCAGCTTGAACGTCCACGTGGTCCCAGCCGCGTCCGGCGTCCAGCTCTCGGCCAGGGACGGCACGATCTTCGTGCCACCCTCTTCCGGCTTGACCAGACCCTCGAACATCTGACGCGCGACCCGGAACGACTCGCCGTCGCTGGCCAACGCGGGGTCCATGACCTTCGCGTCGCCGGCCACCCCGAAGACGAGCTTGTCCTTCTTCGTGGAGGTTGATGTGTCGTCCCGCTTGCTCTGGCATCCGGCCAGGGCCAGCGACACGGCCACCGAGGCTGCGAGGACCGCGGTAACGGTTCGGAGCCTTGAGGCGCTCATATGGTTCACCTCTGTCCTGTGACGTGCTTCACCGATAGCCGGACACTAATAGCTGATCGGTGGACAGAGGAGGGGCCGATATC
Organism: Hamadaea sp.; assembly: GCA_013361475.1. Taxonomy (GTDB): domain Bacteria; phylum Actinomycetota; class Actinomycetes; order Mycobacteriales; family Micromonosporaceae; genus Hamadaea. The sequence continues at coordinate 991 of JABFYB010000512.1, read as the reverse complement.
AGATCGTTGTGAGCCCCGTCAGGGATCGTTGTGAGCCCGGTCAGATGGTCCGACGTCCCTCGAACGCCCTGCCCAGGGTGATCTCGTCGGCGTACTCAAGATCGCCGCCGACCGGGAGACCGCTCGCGAGGCGCGACACGGTGATCCCCATGGGCTTGACCAGCAGCGCCAGATACGTGGCAGTAGCTTCACCCTCGGTGTTCGGGTCGGTGGCCAGAATCAGCTCCTTGACGTCCCCATGGGACAGTCGAGCCATCAGCTCGCGAATGCGCAGATTATCCGGGCCGACCCCTTCGAGGGGATTGATGGCTCCGCCGAGGACGTGGTAGCGGCCGCGGAACTCGTTGGTCCGCTCGATCGCCACGACGTCCTTCGGCTCCTCCACGACACACAGGACCTCGTCGCTCCGCCGGGCGTCCCGGCAGATCCGGCACTTTTCGTCCTCGGCGACGTTGAAGCAGATCGAGCAGAACTTCACCACGTCCTTGACCCGCAACAACGTCTGCGCCAACCGGCGCACGTCGGTGGGGTCGGCCGCGAGGACGTGGAACGCCAGCCGCTGAGCACTCTTCGGCCCGATGCCGGGCAGCCGGCCCAGCTCGTCGATCAGATCCTGGATCGCACCCTCGTACATCAGAACGGCAGACCCATGCCGCCGGTCAGCGGCCCCATCTTCGCGTCGCGAACCTTCGCCGCCTCGTCGAGCGCGCTGGTGAACGCGGCCAGGACGAGATCCTCCAGAGTCTCGACGTCGTCGGCGTCGACCACCTTCGGATCGATCTTCACACTCTTGGGCGCGCCGTCACCGGTCACGGTGACGGTCACCAGGCCGTTGCCCGCAGCGCCGGTCAGCTCCAGCTCCGCCAACTCGGCCTGCGCGGCCTCGAGCTTGCGCTGCATCTGCTGCGCCTGCTTCATGAGCTGCTGCATGTTGGGCATGCCACCGGGACGCATCTGTCAGCCTTTCGTCACGAATGCTTTCGCGCCCAGA
>JABFYB010000281.1 GCA_013361475.1 Hamadaea sp. | reverse complement strand
GGCGAGGCCCAGCGCGGTGAGCATGGACCGCACGATACGAACCGCGAGCACCACGCGGAACCCCCTGGGCGAGCTGTGATGATGCTGTGATCACGGGAAGCCACCAGATCAGGGTTCTCGGTCGAATCTTGGGTCAAGATTCGACCGAGAACCGTGATCCAGCGCCCAAGCGGCCGGGCAGAAAGCGTCAGCGGATTCCGTAGGCCCGGATGACCTCCTGCTTGATGGTGTATCCGGCGTCGGTGACCGCCGTCGCTCGGACCGAGGCGAACCCGGCCTTCCGCGGCAGCGACAACTCCCCGGTCCACTTCCCGGAGTCGTTGCGCAGGGTCACCTTCTGCCAGGTCACGCCGTCGTCGTAGGAGATCTCCAGGGTCACCGAGGTGACCTTGCCGACCGCGTCGCCGCCACCACCGGCCTGAGGACCGGCGGTGAGGGCGATCGGCTGGCGCGAGCCGGCCGGGAGATTGCCCCGGAGGTCGGTCTGGGCGAGGTAGTTCAGCTCCAGCAACGCGAGCGGCTCGAAGTCGTCGCTGTCCACAGTGTCGGAGAAGAACTCCCACTCGGTGTGGGTGCGGGTCGACAACACCGAGTCCCGGGACGCGTCCAGGATCAGCTTGTACGGCTTGTTCCCGGCCGGCACCTCCTGCCACTGGATGTCGGAACTCTGGATGTTCTCCTTGATGAGGGTGTCGCCCTGGTAGAGCCACAGGTGTTCGGGCACGACCGCCCAGCCGATCGAGCCACCGTGGTCGATCACCTCGCCCGACGCGGTCCAGGCCTGCACGTTGAGCGTCAGGTAGTCCTGCCACCGGGCGTTGCGGACGGAGTAGCCCTCGCCGAACGACGGATGCACGACGGGCGCGAACCAGTTCAGCGTGGTCGTGGTGCCCGCGCGGTAGGTGTTGACGTAACCGCGGTCCTCCCATTCGCCCTGACCATGGGACTCGTGATAGCGGATGCCCGGGCTGACCCATTCAGTCCGGACGCCGGGGTACCACTCCCGTTCGAAGAACCCGACCGCGGTGCTGAAGGTCAGGTTGTACCGGAAGCCGCCGCCCTCGATGTCCTCGGTCGCGTGGTAGCGGGCCTCGATCTTGGCCAGCTGCGCCGACGTCGGGTGGTACTGGAGCGCCGCGTCGGGGATCTGTCCGGTGTAGACCTTCGCGAGGTCGTAGATGTAGGTGGCGTACGGGACCTGCTTGGCGGTCAGCCGGGCGAGGCCCGACTTGGCCAGCGCGGCGAGCACCTGGCCGAGATCCCGGTGCACGGTCGCGACCGGGATGGTGGCGCCCTCGTAGTACTCGTTGAGCCGACCGACGCCGTCGTTCACCACGACGAGCAGCTTCGCGCCGTCGGCCGCCGCGTTCGCGGCTCGGTCGGCCGGGAGGACGTCGTCCGAGCGTCGGACCACCGCGATCTTGCCGCGCGCCTTCACCTTGGCGAAGTCGGCGGCGGAACCGTTGCCCGCGTAGACGACGCCGAGATCGGCGCTGCCGGCCGTCAGCGGGCTGCCCGGCTGCACGACGGTGTCGAACCGGAGCAGGCCGCCCAGCCCGGTCAGGCCCAGCATGGGCTCGCCCTGGCGGTAGGAGGTGTCGAGGGTGAAGGACCCCTTCGCCACCGGCTCCGTCGGCAACGCGTACGCGTCGTCGTACATGACCGGCATCAGGACGGCGTCCCGGAACGAGGTGCCGTCGCCGTACTCGACCTGATAGTCGAGCAGGCGCTGCCGGTCCTCGGCCCGCTGCGGCGCCTCGATGTCGACCTTGCGGGCCTTGCTCGCGTCGAGGACGACCTCCCGGCCGGCGGTCAGGTCGACCTGCGGCGCGACCATCAGCGCGATGCCCAGCTCGTCGGCGTGGTCCCCAGCGACGTCGATCGCCGTCTCGACGGTGTACGTGCCGGGTTCCATCCGGAACGTCATGTCCCCGTCGACGTACGCCACTCCGGGCCACCAGTCGCCGGCCTTGTTGATCACGACGTACCCGGCGGCCGGATTGCCCGACCGGTCGCGGAGCCGAATCGTGAGGTCGTACCGCTCGTCCTCCTTGACCATGCCCAACGCCGTACGCGTGACGACGGTCCCCGTGGCGACGTCGGTTCCGAGCAGCAGACCCGAGAACGTGCCCGTGCCGTCGGCCGTCGGGTCGCCGGTGACCTGCACCGTCGCCTCGCCCTGCGCCGGCACCGTCACACTGCTCTGCGCGACGCTGAACGGGCCGCCCCCGGTGATCGCCAGGTTGAGGGTCACCGCGGCTGCCCCGCTGTTCCGGAAGGTCACCGGCTTGGCCGTGGGCTGCTGCGACGAGTCGTGCGGCCAGGCGTACATGCCGTAGGAGAGCGAGCCGGTGGCGTCCACGGTCGTGGTGATCGCGTTCGCGACGTCCACCCGGCCGGTGCCCACCTCGAACGGCGTATACCCGTCGGTCAGGCCCTTCGCGCTGCTCATCAGCGCGTCCTTGAGGCGGGGACCGGACCAGTCCGGGTGCCGCTGCTTCAGGATGGCGGCCGCGCCCGCGACGTGCGGGGTGGCCATCGACGTGCCCGAGATCGTCCAGTACATCCCGTCGCCCTCGGCCGGCGACTGCTGCTGCGACCGGGCCGCGGTGATGTCCACCCCGGGACCG
>JABFYB010000532.1 GCA_013361475.1 Hamadaea sp. | reverse complement strand
AGGAGCCGAAGATGTTCACCTCGCCCGACACCCTGTTCGACATGGCCAAGCTCCACCAGCAGGAGCTGATCGCGGAGGCCGACCGCACCCGCGTCCTCGCCCGGGCTCGCAGGAGCCGGAGCAAGCGCGCGGAGCGATCTCACAAGTGATCGCGCCGGAGACCGTCTGCTGTGAGCCGCTCCTCCACCGAGGGGCGGCTCACAACGGTCTAGGGCCTGTCCCACGTCGCCGGTATCTTGGTGGCGTGCGTTTCCTGCGCGACGGCGCGAGCCAGAGCATGATCGGCCGAGACCACGAGCTGCGTCAATTGACGCGTCTCGTCGCGTCCGGCCGTCCGCAGGTCGCGATCGTCGGCGGTGAGCCCGGCATCGGCAAGACCCGGCTGATCCAGGAGTTCCTGCCGACGCTGCCGGAGGGCACCGTCGTGCTGGTCGGCCACGCCGAGCCGGGTTCCCTCGCCCGACCCTATGAGCTGCTACTCGACGCGATCGACGGGGCGGGGTGGCTGGCCTCCCGGGGCGTGCTCGGGGTGGACGCGGAGGTCGCCGCGCTGGTCGACCCCGGCCGCAGCCCGGTCGAGCGGCTGCACGCGGGGTTGGACATCGTCTCCCGGCTGGTCGGTGACGCCCCGTCGGTCCTCGTCTTCGAGGACCTCCACTGGGCCGACTCCGAGAGCGCCGCTCTGTTCGAGCGCCTCGCCGACCGGCCCGGCGCCCACCTGCTCATCGGGACCTATCGTCCGGGCGAGGTCACCAGCCGTCATCCCGTGTCCGCGCTGCTGGAGCGGATGGAACGCCGGCATGCCGTGACGCACCTGCGACTGGAGCGGCTGACCACCGCGGAGACCGCGGCCATGCTGGCCATCGCGGGCGGGCGGCCGGTGTCCTATCGAACCGCCGTCACCCTGCACAACCGCACCGGCGGCAATCCCTTCTTCCTGGAGGAGTTGCTGCGGGCATACGCGGGGCAGGATCTCGAAGCGGTCAGCGAGCAGCCGCTACCGTGGAGCCTCGCCGAGGTGCTCCGTCGTCAGGCGACCGGGCTCGACCCGGCCGGGCAGCGCATCCTCGAGGCGGCCGCCCTGCTCGGCCACCGCATCCCGTTCGACCTGCTCGCGGCGGTCACCAAAGCCGGTGAGGACGACCTCATCGACGTCCTGCGGGAACTCGTCCAGCGCGGCGTGCTGGTGGAGTCGGGCGAGGACGAGTTCACCTTCCGGCACGCGTTGCTGCGCGAGGCGATCACCGGTCAGATGCTCGGCCGCCAGCGCCGCCGCCTCCATGAGGCCGCCCTGGAGGCGTTGCTCTCGGCGGACGAGGTCGACCCGGCGCTGGTGGCGCACCACGCCGCAGCCGCGGGACGCTACGACGACATGGTCGCCGCCGCCCGGCGGGGAGCCGCTCTCTACCTGTCCATCGGATCGGCGTACCAGGCGTTGCAGCTGGCGGAGATGGGCCTGGAGGAGGAGGGCGACGACCTCGAACTGCTCAGCGCGGCCGCCCGGGCCGCCTGGCTGGCCGGGCTGCTCGACGACGCCGCGGAGTACGCGCGGAAGTGGCGCGACCTGGCCACCACCTCGACCGATCGCGCCGACGCGCTCTACCTGCTGATCCGGCTGGCCTGGGAGTCCGACGACACCGCTGGCATGGAGTCGTGGACGACGGAGATCCAGGAACTCATCGCGACCCTGCCGCCGGGAGCCGACCAGGCGCGGGCGATGACCGCAGTGGCCCAGTCGGCGATGCTGCGCGACCGGGTCGAGGAGGCGCTGCTCTGGTCCGACCGGGCGCTCGCCCTGGCGGCCGAGTTCGACCTGCCCGCCGTACGCCTCGCCGCCCTGGTCGAGAAGGGCTCGACGCTCGCTGAGCAGCCCGCGACGGCCGAAGAGGGGCGCGCCATCCTGGCCGGGCTGATCGACGAGGCGGAGAAGCTGGGGGAGTGGGTGCTGTCCGCCCGTGCCCTCTACAACCTCGTGCAGATGCCGCCTTCGGAGTCCCTCGCCGACCAGGCCGAAGTGCTCGAACGCATGCGCGTCGACGCCGAGCGGGCCGGGTTCGAGTCGCTCGCCGTGGCGGCGTACTTCCAGGGGCGGGCGCGCATCGCGATGCGGGAGGGCGACCTCGCCGCTGGGATCGCCGCCCTCGACGAGGGGCGTACGCGGGACCGGGGCTACGCGCTGCGCGGCCGTCGCGCCGACTACCACTCCGTCTTCCTCGCCGGGCTCAGTCTCGAAGCCGGTGAACTCCGCCGGGTCACGGCGATCCTGGCCGAGCTGCGCTCCCAGCCGGGGCTGTCGCCGCTGGTCCTGCCGGGGCTGGAGTTCCATCTCGCCTGCCGCTCCGGTGACGATCGGGCGATCGACCTGCTCGACGTCGTCCTGGCGGCGTTGGCACAGCAGCCGTGGCGCAGCGGCGAACAAGCGCACGACCTGATCACCGCCGCCCTGTACGCCGGACTGCCCCGCGATCGCGTACGCCACCTCGGCGACGTGATGCTCGACGGGCAACTCTGGGACGACTGGCGGGAACTCGTGACGGCGCAACTGGCCGAACTCGCCGGCGACGACGACCGCGCGTTGCGCGGCTACCGGGCGGTGTTCGACTCGGCGATCCTGCCGCCGAGCGTACGCGGAACGGCGCACACGCTCGCCGCCCGCCGGCTGCTCGCCGCCGGGCAGACCGCCGCCGCGACGAAGCTCGCCGACAAGGCGGCCGACCTGCTGAGTCGCTGGGGTGGCTGGCGCGTCGCCCAGCTCGACCAGGTCCGGGCGCAGCTCGGCCTGGCCCCGGCGCAGAGCCGAGCGGCCGCCAACGGCGTGGTGCCGCTGACGCCCCGCGAACGGGAAGTGGCCCTGCTCGTCGCCGAGGGGTTGACCAACGCCGAGCTGGCCCGGCGGCTCTACATCTCGCCGAAGACCGCGGCGGTGCACGTTTCGAGCATCCTGCACAAGCTCGGCGTCACCTCGCGGACCGAGGTCGCGGGCGCACTCACCCGCTAGCACTCCCCGCACCCTCCCGCCCCGCGCTCGCGCCCCGCGCTCGCGCCCCGCGCTCGCGCCCCGCGCGGAAAGCGACAGATCACGGTTACGCATGCCAAGAGTGCGGTGGGAAGCATGCGTAACCGTGATCTGCAGGCCGAAGGGCAGAGCTGCTACTCGGTGCGGATGATGGTGTAGGCCTCCGCCAGCCGCCCCTCGGCCAGCCCGGCGGCCTGCGCCGTCGTCCCCATCCAGCCGCGCAGCATGCCTTCGAGGTCTTCCATGTGCCGGGTCTGCGAGGCGTGTGCGTGGAGGGCGGCGAGTTTGCGGTCGAAGTAATCGGTGGCGTCGATGGCGTGGTCGGGGTTGGGGCCGCCCGAGTACCACACCTCCCGGACGGTCCACGGTTCCAGCCCGGCCGCCATCAGTTCGGGCAGCGCGAACTCGTTGCGGGCGTCCGGGTAGACCGCACAGGTCGTGGCCTCGCCCACGGCCAGGTGGTCCGGGTGACTCGGGCCGGAGATCCGCTCCCACCGGCGCAGCGGCGAGCTGGTGAGGATGCGGTCCGGGCGGTGGCGGCGGATGGCCGCGACGAGGTCGCGCCGCAGCTCCAGGGACGGCGTGAGCCTGCCGTCGAAGTAGCCTTCCAGGAATTCGACCTGGGTGACGCCGATCGCCGCGGCCGCGGCCCGCTGCTCGGCCTCGCGGAGGCCGGGCATCTCACCGCGGGGTGTGTCGTCGAAGCCGCCGGCGTCACCCCGGGTCACCAGCACATACGCGACCTCGATGCCCTCGTCGACCCAGCGTGCCACGGTGGCGGCGCTGCCGAAGTCGACGTCGTCGGGGTGGGCGAACACGCAGAGGACCTTTTTGACGTCCTCGATCGGTGGTGCGGACGGTGGGAAGCTCATGTCTGCCAGCATATTCCGCGCGATCATGAGCGCAGGCGGCTGTACGCGATCGCGGTCGACACCGCCAGGATCAGACAGCAGCCCAGCGCCACCAGCTGACTCGTGGCGAACAGGAGCGAGCCGAGGAGCGAGGCGCCGAGCGCCAGGCCCAGTTGCATCGCCGTCGACAGCACGCCCCCGGCCAGCCCCGCGCGATCTGCGGGCAGCCCCGACAGCACGAAGCCGATCGCCGGCGACAGCACCATCGCCCAGCCGACTCCGACGACCACCAGCGGCACCGCCGCCTCGATGACGGTCAGGTGGTCGGTGTACTTGATCACGGCGGCGAAGGCCACGATCCCGAGACCGAAGATCAGCGCACCGCCGATCAGGACCCGGACGCCGTACCGGCTGACCCAGCGGCCGACGCGCAGCGAGACGTAGAGGAACGTGATCGCGCACGGCCCCATCGCCAGCCCGGCGGCCATCGGCCCGAATCCGTGGCCCATCTGCAGGGTCACGGCGACGGTGAACAGGAAGCCGCCGATGAGCGTGGCGAACAGCAGGATCGCGAGCAGCGCGCGCCGGGCCAGGCGCAGGCTCAGCAGGCTCGGCGGCAACAGCGGGTTGCCGCCGCGCCGTTCCTGCCGGGCCTGGGTCCAGAAGAACGCCACCGCGGCGGGCACGACCGCGGCCAGGCTCAGCCACGTCCACAATGGCCATCCCTCGGTACGCCCAAGGGTGACCGGGAGTAGGAGAAGCGCGATGGTGGCGGCCAGCAGAAGCGCGCCCCACACGTCGATGCCGGTCGCGCGGGGCGCCCGGGACTCGGGGACGAACCGCCGGCCGAGCACGACGGCGGCGATGCCGACGGGCACGTTGATCAGGAAGAGCGGCCGCCAGCCGAGTCCGGCGACGTCCCAGGCGAGCAGCGCGCCGCCGAGGATCTGGCCGACCGCGCCGGCCAACCCGGCCATCGACCCGAACAGGCCGAGCGCCTTCTGCCGGTCGGCGCCCTCGAAACCGGCCTGGATCGAGGCCAGCACCTGCGGGAAGAGCAGAGCGGCGCCCAGCCCTTGGAGAATTCGGAAGGCGATCAGCGCACCGGCGGTCGGGGCCAGCCCGCAGGCGGCCGAGGCGACGGTGAACGCGCTCATGCCGATGAGCAGCATCCGCTTGCGGCCGAAGCGGTCGCCGAGGCGACCCCCGGCCACCAGCGTGCAGGCGTACGCGACGCCGTAGCCGGACACGGTCAGCTCCAGTGCTGCCGGACCGGCGTTGAGCGTACGCCCGATGGTCGGGAGGGCGACGTTGACGATGAAGGCGTCGAGGATGGGCAGGAACGCGCCGAGCAACAAGATCGGCAGCGCTCGCCACGGCGCCGTCGGCCGGGTGACGGCGGTGGCGGCGGGAAGCGTCGCAGTGGTCATACGATCACCCTGGTACGCGCTCAAGCCTGGTACCTAGAGCCCGGTGATACTGGTACCGCAGCTGCTAGGCTATCCGGGTGAACCAGGGTAGGGAAGAGCAGCGCAGACAAGCCCTCGGTGAGTTCATTCGCTCCCGTCGCGAGCGCACCACCCCGGAAATGGTGGGGCTTCCCGACGGCCTGCGGCGGCGTACGCCCGGCCTGCGCCGGGAGGAGGTCGCGATGCTCTCGGGCATCGGTGTGACCTGGTACACCTGGCTGGAGCAGGGCCGGCCGATCAACGTGTCGACGCAGGTGCTCGGCGCGGTGGCCCGGGTGCTGCGGATGGACGACGCCGAGCGCCAGCACCTGTTCACCCTGGCCGAGCTGAACGAGCCGCACCCCGCCACGCGGGAGCCGAAGGTCGGCCGGGCCGTGGAGCTGATGCTGAGCCAGGTCGATCCCTATCCGGCGGTCGTCGTCGGCCCGCGCTGGGAGATCCTGGCCTCGAACCATTCCTACATGGCGATGTTCGGCGACTACCGGAGCCTGCCCGACGAGTACCAGAACTCTCTGCTGCTCTTCTTCGCCAACCCGCGCATGCGCACGATCATCGGCGGCTGGGCGGAGACCGCGCCGCGGCTGGTCGCGAAGATGCGCGTGGCGATGGCGGCCGACGTCGCCGACCCGGGCTGGCAGCGGCTCGTGAAACTGGTCGAGGCGCATTCGCCGGAGTTCGCCGAGATCTGGCGGCGGCAGGAGGTCGCCAGCCTCGACGGCGTCCTCAAAACGCTGCGCCACGACGAGGCGGGCACCATCCGCGCCGAAGTCGTCCACTCCTACCTTGGCGACCAGCGAAAGGTGCGGTTCAGCGTCTACACGCCGATGGACGACGACGCTCAACGGGCGATGGAGAAACTGGCGTCGGTGACGCCGGAGGAGATCGTGCTGCCGAAGTTCCAGGAACTCGCCCTGGTCTAGCCGCGCCGTGTAGAAATCTCGCGTTCCGGGTACTCCATCGTCGACATCGAAGGAGGAACCCGATGCTTATCGCTGGTGTGGTGTTGCTTCTCCTGGGGTGGCTGCTGCACGTCGGCATCCTGCAGACGCTCGGCATCATCCTGCTGGTGGTCGGAGCTGTCCTCTACCTGCTCGGTGCGGTCGGCCGCCCCGTGGCCGGCCGCCGGCACTACTGGTAGTGCGGCCCGTCTCCCTGTGAGCGGGCGGCGTTCCCTCGCGGGACGCCGCCCGCCTTTTTCAGCGTGTCAGCAAGGCCAGGCCGGTCTCGGGATCGTAGAAGCGCAACGACGCGGGGTCGAAACGCAGCCAGATCTGCTGCTCCGGCGACGTCTCGAAGGTGGGCGGCGCGGACACCTTGAGGCGGTGCCCGTCGAGCAGCACGGTGAGCAGCATCGACGCCCCGGTCGGTTCGACGACCTCGACCGTCGCCGGCACCGTGTCGTCGGCGCGCTCGGCGTCGACGGCGACCTTCTCCGCGCGTACGCCGATCAGGACGTCGGGGGCGTGGCCGAGGGCGGGGCCGGGGAGGAAGTTCATCGGCGGTGAGCCGAGGAATCCGCCGACGAACTGGTCGGCGGGCGCGTCGTAGACCTCCAGTGGTGGGCCCAACTGGGCGATCCGGCCGTCGCGCATCACTGCCACCCGGTCGCCGAGCGACATCGCCTCCGCCTGGTCGTGCGTGACGTAAAGCGTGGTGGTGCCGATCTCGCGGACGATCTTCTTGAGTTCGGCCCGGAACTGGAGACGCAATAGAGCGTCCAAGTTGGACAGAGGTTCGTCCATCAGTAGGACGCCCGAGTCGACCACGACCGCGCGGGCCACCGCCACCCGCTGCCGCTGCCCACCGGACAGCTGAGCCGGGAACCGGTCGAGCACCTCGGTCAGCTGCAGCAACTCGGCCGCCTGGTCGACTCGGCGACGGATCTCGGCCGGGTCCACCTTGCGCATGGCCAGCCCGAAGCCGATGTTGTCGCGTACCTTCATGTGCGGGAAGATCGCGTACGACTGGAAGACCATGGAGATTCCCCGGTGGCGGGCGGCCACTCCGGTGACATCACGCTCTCCGATGTGGATGGTGCCGGAGTCGGGCGTCTCCAGTCCGGCGACCATCCGCAGCAGAGTGGTCTTCCCGCACCCGCTCGGCCCGACGAGCACCAGGAACTCGCCGTCGGCGACCTCCAGGGAGACGTCGTCGGTGGCCCGCCGGGCCTGGCCCGGATAGGTCTTCACGAGATCGCTGATCGTGATCTTCATCGCAGCGTGGTCCCCCACATGTTGAGCAGGTAGCGGCGCATCACGGCGACGAAGAGGATCGCCGGCAGGACGAGGGCCAGGCCACCGGCGAAGCGGTACGCCAGCGGCGAGTCCGACAGCGTGGTCAGCACGTGCGCGGGCAGCGTCCGTTGGTTGAGTGTCAGGATCGTCGCGCCCAGAACCTCGTTCCAGGACAGCACGAAGGTGAACATGGCGACGGCCGCGATGCCGGGCAGCGCCTGGGGCAGCACCACCCGGGCGAAGGCCCGCAGCGGTGACGCCCCGAACACCTGGGCCGCCTCCTCGTGCTCCCGGGGCACCCCGACGAAGACGGCCGAGGTGATGAGCACCGTCGTGGGCAGGGCCAGGGCCGTGTGCAGCAGGGTCACGGCGTACGTCGTGTCGTAGAGGCCGGTCTGGAGGAAGATCCGGGCCAGCGGCACCGACAGGACGACGATCGGCAACGCCCGGGTCAGCAGCAGGAACAGCTGATACGGGTCACGTCCCCGGAAGGCGTAGCGGGCCAGGGCGTACCCGGCGGGGACGCCGATCAGCAGCGCGAGCACGACCGTGCTCAGCCCGACCATGACGGAGTTGAGGTAGCCGCCGACGACGCCGGTCGAGCCGAGGAACGTCGTGATGGTCTCGGCCGACACCTCGGTCGGCAGCAGCGGCAACGGGAACCGGTCGAGCGACTCGCGGCTGGCGAAGGCGGCCAACGCGATCAGATACAGCGGTACGCCGAAGAACGCGGTGACCGCGAGACAAGCGAGCTGAACCCCCCACGTACGCTTCACGGCTGCCCACCCGGTTCGCGAAGCGCCCGCAGATAGCCGAACGCGGCCAGCAATGACAACGCGAGGATGACGAGTGCGATCGCGGTCGCCACATTCGGGTTCTGCAGCACGCTGTACCACTGGTACGTCTCACCCACGAGCAGCGGCAGATTGCGCCCGGTCAGCGCCTGCGCGACGGCGAAGGTTTCGAGCGCCAGGATCGTCCGCAGGATCAGCGCCACCTGCAGACTCGGCCGCAACTGCGGCAGGATGACCTTCCGCAGCCGCTGCCAATAGCTCGCCCCGAAGACCGCCGCCGCCTCGTCGTAGTCCCGCGGAATGCCCTGCATCCCGGCCACCACGATGACGAAGACGAGTGAGGTCGACCGCCACAGCTCGGCCACCACCACCGCCAGGAACATCGTGACCGGATGCTGGTAACTGAGCCAGGCGTACCCCTCGATCTGAAGATGAGCCAGCGCGGAGTTGAGGTAGCCCCGATCCGTGAACACCGCGAGCCAGACGAGGCCCGCGGCCAGATCGCTGATCGCGAGCGGGATGACCCACACGTAGAAGTAGAACCCCGCGAACCGGGGGCGTGCGCGGAGCAGGAGCGCCATCCCGATCGCGAGCGCGAACTGCAGCGGGATCAGCACCACGATGAGCAGCGCCGTGTTGCGTGCGGCGGGCCAGAAGTACGCGTCGTCCAGCATGCGGCGCACGTTGGCCAGGGTGAAGCCGTCCGGGCCGGTCAGCGCCTGGCCGATGCCCGCGACCAGCGGCCAGGCGAACAGCGCCGTGAGGAAGATCAGCGAGGGCGCGATGAGCAGGAGCGGCCCACGCGGCCTTACGCCGCCCGGCACGGCGACCCGGTGGGATCCGGCTTCCAGCAGGCCACCTTGACCTCGTCCAGGATCGCGTTGAGCTTGGCCGCCTGGGCGTCGAGGGTCGCCTTCACCGGCTTGCCGTCGAGGCAGATCGCCTTGAAGGTGTCCTTGAAGATCTGGCTGACCTCGCCGTCCTTCGAGCCGAGCCCGACCGGCGGCAGCGACACGATCGCGGTCGGGGCCGACTGCTGGGCGGTCACCGCCTTGGCCTCCAAGCCGATCGCCGCCGGCAGATCGCCCGGCAGGTCACCCTTCACCACCGGGAAGAACGCGTTCTGCCGCAACACCTCGGTCTGCACCGGCGGAGTGGTGAGCGTCCGGATGACCTCCTTGGCCTTGTCGGCGTCGGGCGCGCCCTTCGGGATGCCCAAACCGGCGATGACCAGCATGTAGCCGAGCCCCTTCGGCCCGCTCGGCGCCGGCACCATGAGCCAGTCGTCCGGCTTGTCCTTCGGCGCGGTGGCCAGCCGGGCGACGTGGTCGAAACCGACCAGCACCTCGCCGCGCTGCAACGGCTCCTGGACGAAGTCGTAGTTGGTCGACGCGGGCGCGGTCTGCCCCCAGAGCTCCTTCATGTACTCCCACGCCGTCACCGCCTCGGCGCTGCGGAACGTCGTGATCTGCCCGCCGGTGAAGCTCGGCAGCAGGAAGCCCTGGAAGAACCGGTGGTACAGCCCCTTCGGCCCGGCGCCCAGGCCGAACACCGGCTTGCCGCCGTTACCGGCCTTCGCCGCCGTCATCCAGCTCAGGAACTGGTCGTAGGTCAGCTTCTGCACGTCCGCCCCGGCGGGCAGCCACTGCAAGGCCTTCTTGTTCACGGCGAGCATGTACGTGGCCTGCATCCAGGGGATGTACTTCGCGGTGGTCCCGCCGAGCTTGCCCAGCTCGATCAGGTCCGCGGCGAACCCCCGGTCCGCGAGAGAACCGGCCAGGTCGTCCAGGTCCATCAGCTTGTCGCCGAGCGGCGCCAGGTCACCGTGCAGTCCGCCGACCAGGTTCACCTGCACCTTTCCGGCTTCCACCTGGGTACGCAGAGTGGTGGCGAAGGTGGAGTTGTCGACGGGGTTGTAGCCCACCTTGGCGCTGGTCACCTTGTCGGCGAGGATCTTCTCGAACCGCTGGCGCTCCTCGACCGGGGTGAACTGGGTCGAGAGGAAGTTCACCGAACCCGCGCCGCCGGCGCCGCTTGTGGACACTCCTCCGCACGCCGCCAGCACTGGTGCGGCCAACGCGGCTTGGAGCAGCGTACGGCGGGTGGCTCTGGCCTCGTTGCTCATGGCACTCCCTAGGTCGTCCCGGCGGTCGCCGGTACCCTCATGGGGGTTTTGTCAAACGGGCTGACGCAAGTGTCCAAATCGTTCACATAGCTGTCAAGAGGTGAACACATGTCGGTGAGCGGACCCGGTCACCTCCTCGCCCTGATCCGTACGCGTCCACACTGGACGAGGCGCGAACTGCTCGACGCCACCGGGATGTCGCGGCCGACACTGCTGGAGCGGCTGGCTCCCCTCTTCGCGGCGGGGCTCGTCCACGAGGCCGGGCCGACCCGGTCCGAAGGCGGCCGCCCGGCCCAACTCATCCGGTTCGACGACCGGTCGATGGTCGTGCTGACCTTCGACGTCGGGCATACCCGGGCTCGGGTCTGCTACAGCGGCGTACACGGGCGGCCGTTGCGGTCCGCCTCGCTCGTGCTGGACCTCGCTGCGCGCTCGCCTGCTTCAGCGGTGTCAGTGCTGACGAAGACGGCCGCCGACCTCGGCCTGGGGAAAGGAGAGCGGCTGATCGGAGTCGGGGTCGGGCTGCCCGCGCCGATCTCGCCCCTGACCGGACTGCCGTCGCCGTCGACCGTGCTGCCCTCGTTTCCCGCTGCGCGGATGCGAGGGCTCTGGGACGTCCCCGTCGTGTTCGAGAACGACGCGCGGGCCTTCGCGCTCGGCTCCGCGCTCTCCCTCGCGTCCGGCTCCGCGCTCTCCCTTGCCCCCGGCTCT
>JABFYB010000800.1 GCA_013361475.1 Hamadaea sp. | reverse complement strand
CTCGACGGCGACACCGCAGCCGCCCGCTTCTGGTCCTTCGTCCGGCTGATGCGACAGCCCGACGGGTTCGCCGACCTGCTCGACGAGTACGCCGTCCTGACGCGCATGCTCGTCGAGAGCGCCGAGCGAGCCACCGCCGCGTACGCCGAGTTCCTCGACCGGTTCACCGCCGACCGTGCGCTCATCGTCGCCGACCTGTTCGACGGCGTCGACCCGGGCCGGCTGACCGACGTCCACATGGGCAGCGGCGACGTGCACGACGGCGGCCGCTCGGTGGGGCTGCTGACCTTCGAAACCGAAGCCCGGGCGGTCTACAAACCACGCCCGATGGCGATCCATCGCCATTTCAACGACGTGCTCGCCTGGTACGCCGACCGGATGCCCAGCGCCGACCTGTACCGGCTCAAGGTCGTCGACCGCGATGCCTACGGCTGGACGGAGTTCGTCGCACCACAGCCGTGCACCACACCCGACGACGCCGATCGCTACTTCCATCGGCTCGGCGCGCTCCTGGCCTTGCTGCACGGCCTGGCAGCCACCGACTTTCACTACGAGAACCTGATCGCCGTCGCCGACCAGCCGGTGCCGGTGGACCTGGAGTCGCTGTTCCATGTGGACCTGCCGCACGCGTCGGGCAGCGAGCTCTCCGACGGCGACCCGGCCGGGCGGGCCCTGCGTGGCTCGGTCCAGCGGGTCGGGTTGCTCCCGGCGGTCCTGGTCGGCGAGGCCGGTGTGCTCGACGTCGGCGGCATGGGCGCCGACAAGGACATGCCGCTGCCGTTCAAACTGGCGGACTGGGACGACGCCGGCACCGACGAGATGCGCCTGGTACGCGTACAGCGAGCCTTCCCGGGAAGCCAGAACCGGCCGGCATTGGCCGGGCGTGACCTCGACCCGGCCGACCACCG
Organism: Hamadaea sp.; assembly: GCA_013361475.1. GTDB lineage: Bacteria > Actinomycetota > Actinomycetes > Mycobacteriales > Micromonosporaceae > Hamadaea. The sequence continues at coordinate 1,725 of JABFYB010000800.1, read as the reverse complement.
TGTGCCGCTGATCGAAGGCTTCCGCGCCGGATACGAGACGCTGCTGGCCCACCGCGACGAACTGCTCGCCGCCGACGGGCTGCTGACGCGATTCGCCGACGACCACACCCGGTTCATCGCGCGGGCGACACGCATCTACGCCACGATCCTGTCCGAATCGACCCACCCGAACGTGTGCCGCGACGCGCTCGACCGCGATCGGGTCTTCGGCCTGCTCGGCGCGCTCGCATCCGGCGACGACGCCCGGCTGGCGCTGACCGCCGACGAGTGGCGTGACATGTGGGCGGGCGACGTGCCGCTGTTCAGTTCACGTGCGGACTCCCGCGACGTGTGGACGACCGGCGGCCGGCGGCTGCCCGGGCTGCTCGGCGAGAGCGGTCTGGAACGCGCGACGGCCACGCTGGCCAAGCTCAGCCGAGCCGACCTCGCCGAACAGGAATGGATCATCAACGCGACGCTGGCCACCCGAAGCGCCGGCGTACAGGTGGCCGACCGTGTGGCGCCCGCAGCCTCCGACGCCGCCGCAACGGCGCTCGCGTCACGTGCGCTTGCCCAGGCGGTCGCCGTCGGCCAGCACCTGGAACGCATCGCGTACCGCGACGGCGGCCGGGTCGGCTGGCTCGGCCTCGAGCTGACCGGCGAGGTCCACTGGTCGGTCAGCCCGCTGCGCGCCGACCTCTACAACGGGTATCCGGGTGTGGCGTTGTTCTTCGCCCAGCTCGCACAGGTCACCGGCGAACGCCGCTACGCCGACCTGACGCGCGCCGTCATGGCGCCGTTCGGCGCCCACACCGACTTCGCGATCGCCCAGGCACGACGGGTCGGCGGACCGGTGGCCGCAGCACAGATCGGCGGCGCGTTCTCCGGTCTCGTCGGCATGGCGTACGCGTTGGACAGCGCAGCAGTGCTCCTTGGCGAGCCCGAACTCACCGCGCCAGTCGACCGGCTGCTGACCGCGGCGACGACGCTGATCTCGCAGGACACCGCGTACGACGTCATCTCCGGTGCCGCCGGATGCCTGGCCGCCGCCGAGGCGCTCGTGGAGCGTCACGACACCGCCGGCGACCTGGCACGAGCCTGCGTACAGGTCCTCGTCACCAAAGCCGTGCCGATGCCCGGCGGTGTGGCCTGGCCCGGCACGCTGCCGGCTGACCAACCGCTGCTGGGCTTCTCCCACGGCGCCGGCGGGATCGGCTGGGCACTGCTGCGCCATGCGGCACGCACCGGCGACAAGCAGGCGCTGTCGACCGGGTATGCGGCGATGGCGTACGAGAGCGGCGAGTTCCGCGACGACATCCAGAACTGGCCCGACTACCGGCAGCTGCCGTCACGCCCCTGGGTGCAGGCCCCGGCAGCGGATGCGGTCGCCCACATGCACGCGTGGTGCCATGGCGCTCCCGGGATCGGGCTTGCCCGCGTCGGCGTACCGGCCGGTCTGCGTACCCCGCAGATGGGCGACGACCTGCGGCGCGCAGTCGCATCCACGGCAGCGTTCGGGCACTTCGGTAATCACAGCCTCTGCCACGGCGACCTGGGGAATCTGGAGCTGCTGACCGCGGCCGCGGACGCCGGGATCGACGGCGCCGCCCGGCACCGTGACGTGCTCGCCGAAGCGATCGTGGCCGACATCGAACGCCGAGGCCCCCAGTGCGGCACACCGGGCAACGCAGCGACACCCGGCCTGCTCACCGGCTTGGCAGGCATCGGACACGGACTGCTGCGACT
>JABFYB010000771.1 GCA_013361475.1 Hamadaea sp. | reverse complement strand
TCAAGGTACGCGGGCACCGCATCGAACCGGGCGAGGTCGAGGCCGTGCTCGCCGGGCACCCGGCGGTGACCCAAGCCGCCGTGATCGCCGCCGGCGAACGGCTGCTCGCCTTCGTCGCACCCGCCGACGTCGATCCCACGGCCGTCATGGCGTATGCGGCCGGGCTGCTGCCGCCCTACCTGACCCCTGCGCAGATCGTCGTGCTGGCAGCCCTACCTCGTACGCCCAGCGGCAAGACCGACCTGGGTGCGCTGGTCACCTTGTCGGCGGGCGTGGTGATGTCGGCCGACACCACCCCCTTGGCGGCGGGCACCGAGACCGAGGTCGCCGCGATCCTTGCTGACGTGCTCTCCGTGCCGAGCCTCGGTCCGCGGGACGACTTCTTCGCCGTCGGCGGGCACAGCCTGCTCGCCGTGCAGGCCGTCACCCGGTTGCGCCGCCACTTCGGCGTCGAGCTGCCGCTGCGGGAGCTGTTCGCTGCGCCGAGCGTGGCGGGCCTGGCTGCTCGGATCGAACAGGAGATCCTGGCCGGCGCGGACGACGCGGTTCTGCTGGCGGCGCTGGCCGACGCCGAGGCGGCCGACCGAACGGACGCCATCCGCACCTCAGAGGAGGACCAGTGACCGAGATGAGCCTTGCCGATCGACTGGCGGCGCTCAGCCCCGGCCGGCGCGCCGAGCTGGTGCGCAATCTGCGCCGGGGGGCTCGGCCTGAGGAACTCCCGATCACGCGGCTGCCGCGTACCGATCCGGCCGTCTTCGAGGTTTCCTTCGAACAGCGGCGGGTGTGGTTCCTGGACCGCTTCGATCCGGGCAGTCCGGCGCACAACATGCCGCTCGCCCTCGACCTCGACGGCGACCTGGACCTCGACTCGTTGCAGCAGGCCTTGGACGGCCTGGTCGTCCGGCACGAGGCACTGCGTACGACGTTCCTCGACGTCGACGGCTGCCCGCAGCAGCTGGTCGGCCGCCCGTATCCGGTGGCCCTGGCACTGGTGGACCTGACCGGCGAGCCCGCCGACCAGCGTGACGCCATGGCACATGAGGTGATCCAGCAGGAGGCCGGGCGTGGTTTCGACCTGGCAACAGGTCCACTGTGGCGGGCCATGTTGGTACGTTTGACCGCTCGGCACGCGATCCTGCAGCTGACGATCCACCACAGCGTCTGCGACGGCTGGTCCACAGGTGTTTTGCTGCAGGACCTTGTGGCCGGTTACCGGGGCCAGACCCGGCCGGCCCCGCCGATCCAGTACGCCGACTACGCCGCGTGGCAGGCCGACCAGGTCAGCGGCCAGCAGCTGACGGATCTGGTCGGGCATTGGCGGGAGCAGCTGGCCGGCACACCACCGTTGAACCTGCCCACCGACCGGCCTCGCCCCGCCGTGCGCCGCTCTCACGGCGCTCTGGACACCAGCCCGCTCGGGCCGGCGCTCAGCGACCAGCTACGCGCCTTCTCACACCGCCACCAGGTCACCCCGTTCGTCACGCTGCTGGCCGCGCTGGAAGTTCTGCTGATGCGTTACTGCGGGCAGGACGACTTCGCCGTCGGCACCGTGCTGGCCGGCCGGGATCGGCCCGAACTGGCCGACGTCGTCGGGTTCGTCGCCCGCACGATCGCATTGCGTGCCGACGTTGCCGGATCGCAGACGTTCGCAGCCTTGCTGCGCCGAGTGCACGAGCGGGTGCTGGTCGCGCACGAGCACTCGCAACTGCCGTTCGAGAAGCTCGTCGACGAGCTGAAGCTGCCCCGCGACCCGTCGCGTACGCCGTTGTTCTCGGTGCTGCTGGTGCTGCAGAACACCCCGCGGACCGCCGTCGAGCTACCCGGGCTGCAGCTGCGGGTGCTCGATGCGGACAGCCGGGCCGCGCAGTTCGACGTGAGCTGGTACGTGTCCGACAGCCCCGCCGGGTTCGAGGTGTCCGTCGAGTACGACACGGATTTGTTCGACGCCGCCACCGTGCGCCGGCTGACCGGTCATCTGCGTACGCTGCTGGCGGCGGCGATGTCCGCTCCGGACACGTCGATCCATCGACTCCCGCTGCTCGACGACTATGAGCTGCGCCGGCAGGTGCACGACTGGAACGACACCGTCGCCGCGTACCCCGATGCCGCGCTCGGCGACCTCGTCGCCCGGCAGGCGACCGCCACGCCTGACGCCGTCGCGGTGCGGTCCCTCGATGGCGCCGAGCTCACCTACGCCGAGCTGGACCGCCGGGCCAACCAGGTGACGCGGTGGCTGCAGGCTCGTGGCGTCAGCGCGGGCTCGATGGTCGGCGTCGGCGCTGGGCGTACGCCGCAGCTGGTCGCGGCCCTGCTCGGAGTGCTGCGCGCCGGGGCGGCGTACGTGCCGCTGGATCCTGATTACCCGGCCGCGCGGGTGACGCAGATGCTCGCCGACAGCGGCGTACGACTGTTGATCGCCGATCGTGGCACCGTCGGCCGCCTTCCCGGCGGCGGTCTGGACCACGTTCTGCTGCTGGACGCCGATCCCGAACTCGGCACGCTGTCCGATGCGGCGGTGCCGACGACCGTCGACGCCCGGCAGCCCGCCTACACCATTTTCACCTCGGGCTCGACGGGGCGGCCCAAAGGCGTGACGGTCAGCCATCGCGCCCTGGTCAACCTGCTGGAGTC
>JABFYB010000730.1 GCA_013361475.1 Hamadaea sp. | reverse complement strand
CGCTTCACCGCGATCATGGGGCCCTCGGGCTCCGGCAAGTCCACCCTGATGCACTGCGCGGCCGGCCTCGACACGCTCACCTCGGGCACCGCCCACATCGGCGACACCGAGCTGAGCAGTCTGGACGACCGCCGGCTCACCCTGCTGCGCCGGGACCGCGTCGGCTTCGTCTTCCAGGCCTTCAACCTGGTTCCGACGCTGACCGTCGCGGAGAACATCACGCTGCCGCTGGCCCTCGCGGGCCGCAAGGGCGACATCGGCGACCACGAATGGCTCGACGCGCTGATCGACGTCGTCGGCCTGCGCGACCGGCTCCACCACCGCCCCTCCGAACTCTCCGGCGGCCAGCAGCAACGCGTCGCCGTGGCCCGCGCCTTCGCCGGACAGCCGGACGTCGTCTTCGCCGACGAGCCGACCGGCAACCTCGACTCCCGCTCCGGCGGCGAGGTCCTCGGCCTGCTCGGCCGCGCGGTGCGCCAGACCTCCCGCACGGTCGTCATGGTCACCCACGACCCGGTGGCCGCCGCCCACGCCGACGAGGTCGTGTTCCTCGCCGACGGGCGCCTGGTCGACCGGATGGAATCCCCGACCGCCGACAAGGTCCTGGACCGCATGAAAGCCTTCGAGGTGCCGTCATGAACGCATCCGTCCGCCTGAGCGTGTCCTCGCTGCGCGCCCACAAGCGCCGCTTCGCCGGTACGTTCCTCGCGGTCTTCCTCGGTGTCGCCTTCCTCGCCGGGACCCTCGTCATGGGCGACACGCTGCGCGCCGGCTTCGACACCATGTTCGGCAAAGCGACGAGCGGCACGGACGCCGTCGTCCGCAGCGCCGACGCCATCACCACGCCCGGCGAGAGCCAGGGCGTGCGCGAACCGGTCGACTCGGACCTGGTCGGCACGATCGAGAAGGTCCCCGGCGTCGCGGCTGCAGCGCCCACCATCCAGGGCGCCGGCCAGCTCATCGGCAAGAACGGCGACCCCATCGGCGGCCAGGGCCCGCCCACCCTCGCCGGCAACTGGATAGCCGACCCCGAGCTCAACGCCTACCAGCTCGCCGAAGGCCGCAGCCCCCGGAAGTCGGGCGAGGTCGTCATCGACCGCGGCACCGCCGAGCGCGGCGACCTGAAGATCGGCGACACGACGACCCTGCGCACGCCGGACCCCGTCAAGGTGACCGTCGTAGGTCTCGCGACCTTCGGCGGCGAGGACGGCATGGCCCAGGTGACGTACACCGGCATGACCCGGGCCGACGCGGAGAAGTACCTCACGGCCCGGCCCGGCGAGGCCACCGGCATCCAGGTGCGCGCCGGACCAGGGGTGAGCCAGCGGGAACTGGTCGATCGGCTGACTCCCCTCCTTCCCAAGGGAGTTGAGGCCATCACCGGCCAGGAGTCGGCCGAGGAGAACACCGACATGATCTCCAGCCAGTTCCTGACCGTCTTCACCACCTTCCTGCTGGTGTTCTCCGGCGTCGCCCTGCTCGTCGCGACCTTCTCCATCCACAACACCTTCGCGATCGTCGTGGCCCAACGCACCCGCGAGAACGCCCTGTTGCGCGCCCTCGGCGCCGCACGCCGCCAGGTCACCGCGGCGACCCTCGTGGAGGCGACCGCGGTGGCCGTCATCGCGTCGGCGGCGGGCCTCGCGGGCGGGATCGGTATCGCCGCCGGGCTCCAGGCCCTGTTCCCGGCGATCGGATTCCCCTTCCCCGAGGGCGACCTGGTGATCAGCGCGCTCTCCATGACCCTGCCCCTCGCGGTCGGCATCGTGGTCTGCCTCGGCTCCGCGGTCCTGCCCGCCGTACGCGCCGGCCGCACCGCACCGCTGGCGGCGCTGCGCGAGACGGCGGTCGACACCTCCGGCGCGTCCCGCACCCGCGCGGTCACCGGTCTGGGCCTGATCGCCCTCGCCATCGGCGTCACCCTCACCGGCGTCCTGCTCTCCCCGTCCCTCTGGCTGGCGGGCACCGGCGCGGTCCTCGCCCTGATCGCCTTCGTGGTCCTGGGCCCGGTCGCCTCCTCCACGGCCGTACGCGTCCTCGGCAGCCCCCTCGACCGTCTGCGCGGCGTCACCGGCGGACTCGCCCGGCGCAACGCCCTGCGCAGCCCGAAGCGGACGGCGGCCACGGCCGGCGCCCTGATGATCGGCGTGGCGGTCGTGTCCCTGTTCACGGTGTTCGGCGCTTCGCTGAAGGCCACCATGGACCAGACCGTGTCCCGTTCCTTCGCGGGCGACGTGGCCGTCAGCACCCCGGGTTTCGGCGCGGGCGGCAGCGGCCTGAGCCCCCGCCTCGCCGACGCGGTCCAGCGTCTGCCCGAGGTGGACACGGCCGTCGGACTCGGCCGGGGAGTCGCCGAGGTCGACGGCAGGGGAAGGGCGCTGACGGTCACCGACCCGCTCGCCCTGGAGCGCACCTTCGACCTCGGCCGGGTCCAGGGCTCCCTGAACGACCTGGGCACCGACGGCATCGCCATCACCGAGAAAGAGGCCGCCAAGCAGCATCTGACGACCGGCGACAAGGCCCGCCTCACCTTCACGGACGGCCGTACACAGACCTTCACGGTCCGCGCGGTCTACGGTCAGTCCGAACTGGCCGGCGACTACGTCATCACCCGCGACGCCTGGGCCCCGCACCGC
>JABFYB010000064.1 GCA_013361475.1 Hamadaea sp. | reverse complement strand
CGTAGCGGCTCGGCTCACCGAGGTCTATCAGCGTCACGCCATAGGAACGCGTCCGCCCCGCCACCCGGTTGCTGCCCACTTCCGTCGGCCGCAGGTTGATCTTGAATCGCCGCCGTCGTCAGGGCGACGGTAACCATCCAAGGTCACCTGGGCCCGCCCGTGGGCGGGTGACTCAGGCGGTGGTGGTGATGGTCGCGTACCAGGCGGCGACCTTGGTCGCGATCTCCGGCGCGGTGAGACCCAGCTCGGCGAGGATCTCGTTGCGGGTGCCGTGTGGAATCCAGCGAGCTTCGACGCCCAGGTCGCGCAGCGGGACGTCAACCTCGTGGTCGCGCAGCAGCTTGCTGACCGCGTCGCCGACGCCGCCGTCGCGTACGCCGTCCTCGACGGTCACGACGAGGCGGTGCCGGCGGGCGATGTCGACGAGTTCGGCCGGGGCCGGGCGGACCCAGCGCGGGTCGACGACGGTGACCCCGATGCCCTGCTCGGCGAGCAGCGAGGCGATCGCCACCCCGGTATGCGCGAACGACCCGACGCCGATGAGCAGGACGTCCTTGCGGTCGGCTTCGGAGAGCACGTCGACCGGGCCGACCCGGCGCAGGGCGGGCAGCGCCGCCGGGACCGAGCCGGTCGGGAAGCGCACGATCGTCGGGCCGTCGTCGACCGCGACCGCCTCGCGCAGCTCTTCCCGCAGCGTCGCGGCGTCACGGGGGGCGGCGATGCGCAGGCCCGGTACGACGCCGAAGACGGACATGTCCCAGATGCCGTAGTGGCTCGGCCCGTCCGGTCCGGTGATCCCGGCACGGTCGAGGACGAAGGTCACCGGCAGCTTGTGCAGCGCGACGTCGAGCAGGACCTGGTCGAACGCCCGGTTGAGGAAGGTGGCGTACACCGCGACGACGGGGTGGAGGCCGGCCAGGGCGAGGCCCGCCGCGGACGTGGTGGCGTGCTGCTCGGCGATGCCGACGTCGTACGCCCGCTCGGGGTACTTCGCGGCGAGCCGGTCGATGCCGGTCGACTCGGGCATGGCGGCGGTGATGCCGACGATGTCGGAGCGCTCGGCGGCGATCTCGACGAGTTCCTCGCCGAACACGTGCGTCCACTTCAAGCTGGGCGCGGCCAGCGACTTGCCGGTCAGCGGGTCGAACGCGCCCGGCGCGTGGAAGTTGTCGGCCTCGTCGTCGAGGGCGGGCTGGTAGCCGTTGCCCTTGCGGGTGACCGCGTGGACGATGATCGGTCCGTTGAACTTCTTCGCCCGCTCCAGGGCGCTCTCGACGGCAGCCTGGTCGTGGCCGTCGACCGGCCCGATGTACTTGATGCCGAGGTCTTCGAACATCGCCTGCGGGGCGACCGCGTCCTTGATGCCCTTCTTGATCGCGTGGAGCGCCTCGTAGAGCGGGCGGCCGACCAGCGGCGTCCGCTCGAGGGAGTCCTTGACCAGGTCGAGCACCTTCTCGTAGCCCGGGTTGAGCCGCAGGGTCGCGAGGTGGTCGGCGAGCCCGCCGATGGTCGGCGCGTAGGAGCGGCCGTTGTCGTTGACGACGATGACCACGCGGTTCTTGGCGTGGGCGATGTTGTTCAGGGCTTCCCAGCACATGCCGCCGGTGAGAGCCCCGTCACCGACGATCGCCACAACGTGACGGTCCTCACCCTGGAGGGCGAACGCCTTCGCGAGACCGTCGGCGTAGCTCAGCGCGGTGGAGGCGTGACAGTTCTCCACCAGGTCGTGCTCGCTCTCGCCCTGGCTCGGATAGCCGGTCAGCCCGCCCCGCTGCTTGAGCCGGTCGAAGCCGTCCTGCCGGCCGGTGACGATCTTGTGCACGTATGACTGGTGGCCGGTGTCGAAGACGAACTTGTCCTGGGGGGAGTCGAAGACCCGGTGCAGGGCCAGCGTCAGCTCGACCACGCCCAGGTTGGGGCCCAGGTGACCGCCGGTCTTGGCGACCTTGGTGATCAGGAACTCCCGGATCTCCCCACTGAGCAGCGACAGCTCCTCGTAGCTCATCCCTTTGAGGTCCGCCGGCGACGCGATGGTGGCGAGGATGTCACTGCTCATGGTGCAGAAGTCTATCGGAGCATCCCAGAGAGCAGGACGTTAGACAGGGTTGCGGTTCGGCACAAGATCACTACTTCAGCGCTCCGGCCATCAAACCTCGCATGAAGAACCTACCCAGAAGGGCGTACACCAGAAGTGTCGGAATGCTCGCGAGGAACGCGCTGGCCATGGCCTGGTTGAACGGCACGGTCTGGCCGCCGGCGATGTTGTTCAGGGCGACCGTGATCGGCCAGTACTCCGTCCGGGTGAGGATCAGGCCGAACAGGAAGTCGTTCCAGGCCGAGGTGAACTGCCAGATCATGGAGACCGCGAACGCGGGCGGGGCGATCGGCAGCGCGATGAAGAAGAAGGTACGCAGCATGCCGGCCCCGTCCACCTGGGCGGCGTCGATCAGCTCGTCGGGCAGGCCGGAGAAGTAGCTCCGGAAGATCAGCGTCGTGATCGGCAGTCCGTAGATGATGTGCACGAGGATCAGCCCGTCGAGGCCGCCCCACAGGCCGACGTCCTTGAGCACCTGGAACATCGGGATGATGATCGCCTGGTACGGGATGAACATGCCGAACAGAATGATCGGGAAGACGATGTCGGCCCCCGGGAACCGCCACTTCGCCAGGACGAACCCGTTCATCGCGCCGAGCAGCGAGGAGATCAGGCTGGCCGGGACGGTCAGGATCAGGCTGTTGCGGAAGCCCGGCAGCAGTTGCGGCCAGACCGTCTTGAAGGAGTCGAAGGACAGGCTGTCCGGCAGGCTCCACATCTTCACGACGTCGACGTGCGCCGGGTCCTTGAGCGCCGTCACGAGGAGGGCGTACACCGGCATCAGGAAGACGCAGGCCAGTGCGAAGAGGATCAGCTGGCGCAGGAACCGGCCCCAGCGGAAGGCCTTGGCGGACCGCGCCGGGAGCGCCTCGGGCGTCTGCGTCTGCGGGACGGTCGGGGCTTGGGCGGTCATCGGCGCTCCTGCCGCATCGAGTACCAGATGTACGGGACGACCACCAGCGCGATCGCGGCGAACAACATGGTCGCGATCGAGGCGCCGCGGGCGAAGAAGCCACCGCGGAACGAGGTGAGCCACATGTAGAGGGCGGGCGTCTCGGTACGCGGGCCGCCCGGGTCGATCGCGTAGATCAGGTCGAAGGTCTTCAGCGAGATGTGGGCGAGGATGACGACCGCGCTCATCAGCACCGGCAGCAGCAGCGGGCGTACGACGTGCCAGTAGACGCGAAGTTCGCTCGCGCCGTCGACGCGGGCCGCCTCCCGCAGCTCCTCCGGGATGCCGCGCAGCCCGGCGAGGAACAACGCCATGACGTAGCCGGACAAGGCCCAGCCGGCCGGCAGGGCGATCGAGGCGACGGCGAAGATCGAGTCGCTCTTGTGCCACTCGCTGTGGAGGAAGTCCAGGCCCACCACGTCGAAGAGTTTGTTGATCCCGGTGGTGCCCTCGCCGGAGTCGCTGTTGAGCAGCCAGCGCCAGATGATCCCGGTCGCGATGAAGGAGATCGCCATCGGGAAGAGGAACACCGCGCGCAGGAAGCCCTCGCCCCACACGCCCTTGTCCAGCAGCAGCGCCATGAACAGGCCGAGCAGCAGCGAGCCGAGCATGAAGACCAGGGTGAAGATGATCAGGTTCCGGGAGTCGTTGCGGAACGTCTCGTCGGCGAACAGCTCGCGGTAGTTGTCGAAGCCGACGAAGGTGTCGCTGGGGGTCAACCCCTTCCAGTCGGTGAACGAGTAGCGGGCGTTCCAGCCGATGAACCCGTAGACGAAGATGCCCAGCGCGATCAGTGACGGCGAGACCAGGATCAGGCCCGGCAGCCACTTGCCGATGCTGCGCCGTGTGCGTCCGCGCACGTCACTCCTCCCCTCGCCGACCGAGGGCCCGGTCGGCCGACCGGGCCCTCGCTGACAGCGCTTACTTGTTGGCGGCGTACGCGGCCGCGACCGCGCCGGCGAACTTCTTCGAGTCCTTGTCCTGGAAGAAGACGCCGTAGGCCTTCTCGATCTCGGCCTTCCACGCGTTGTTGGCGACGACGCCGTGCACCAGCGAGCCGACGACCACGGTGGACGAGCTCTGCCATTCGCCGAGCGCCCAGCCGAGGTAGTCGGTGTACTTCGACTTGTCGGAGTCCAGGCGTGCGGGCACCGAGCCCTTCTTCGGGTTGAAGAGGTCCTGGCCTTCCTTGGACGCGCACTCCTTCAGCCACGCCTCGGCGTACGCCTTGTGCGGAGCGCCCTTGGGCAGGGTGAACGAGTCGGCGAGGAAGTTGTAGACCCCGGCGGAGCCGGGCGAGGCGACCACGTCGTAGTCGGTCTTGTACTTCAGCGCCTTGGCGCCCTGGAGGTATCCGGCGGCCCAGTCGCCCATCACGTTGAAGGCGGCCGTCCCGGCGACCACCTTGTCGATGGTCGGCTGCCAGTCGTCGGTGCCGACGACGGACAACGCCAGCAATTGCTTGAACGTGTCGAGTGCGGCGATGACGTCGGCGCCGTTCCAGTCCGTCTGGCCGGTCCACAGCCCGTTGTACTTGTCGGTGCCGAGCTCGCCGAGCAGCACGTTCTCCAGCAGGTGCAGCTGTGTCCAGGTGGTGCCGACGCTGAGCAGCTTGACGTTCTTGCCCTTGAGCGTGTTGCCCTGGGCGAGCAGCTCGGACCAGGTCTTGCCAGGCGCGCTGAGGCCCCACTCGGCCAGCTTCTTCGGGTTGAAGAAGAGCAGGTTGGACCGGTGGATGTTGACCGGAACGGCGTAGATCTTGCCGTCGATGGTCAGCTTCTCGGTCAGCCCCTTGGGGAACTTGTCCCGCCAGCCGTTGGCGTCGTAGAGGTAGTCGATCGCCTCGAGCTTGCCGGCCTTGATGTCGCTGGCTGCCTCCTGCCCGGCGTGCAGCTGGTAGCTGTCCGGCGGCTGGTTGGCCAGCAGCCGCGAGGTGAGCACCTGACGAGCCTGGGTGCCCGAGCCACCGGCCACGGCGGCGTTGACGAACTCGACGCCCGCGTTGTTCTTCTTGAAGTCCTCGATCAGCGCGGCCAGGCCCTCGCCCTCGCCTGGTCCGGACCACCAGGAGAAGACCTCGACCTTCTTCTCACCGCCGCCCGAGCCGGAGTCTCCACTGCTGGAGCAGGCGGGGAGGGCGAGCAGTGCGGATGCGCCGATACCGGCGCCGAGAAGCTGCCTACGGTTGACTTGCATGACACCCTCCATCGGATCACGTCCATGTGAGTCGTTGCGTCGGCCGGCGGGGTACGCCGGCGAAGGTGTTGCGACGCAACGATGACTCCATTGAGATAGTTCCGTCAATCACTCGCATTACCTCTGTGATCTGATCGCAACAATCGTCCCGGAGAGCGCTCAAACCGGGCTCCACCGGGGAGTATTGCCAGGTCCGGCAACGAAGTTATGCGAATATTTGACAGAACTGCTGCGTCCGGGGCACCCTGCTTCTCGTGACCCTGCCGGCCCACCTCGGCTCGACCGCCCGCCGTGTCGCCGCCGTGCTGCGGTCACGCGGACCGCGTACGCGGGCGGAGCTGATCGCGCTGACCGGGCTCTCCCGCCCCACGGTCTCGGCGGCGCTGGCCGACCTGACCAGCGCCGGCCTGCTGACCGAGGAAGCCGCTCAGACGGGGCCGGCCGGGGGACGGCCGGCAACGGTGTTCCGCCTGGCCCGGGGAGCCGGCCTGGCCGTCGGCGTCGACATCGGACGAAGACACGTCCGGGTCGCGGTCGCCGATCTGGGGCACCGCGTCCTGGTCGACCATCCCGCTGTCCTCGACCTCGACGCCGACGACTATCCGGAGGCGGCGCTGGACGCGGCGACCCGACAGGTCGACGCCGCGCTCGACGCGGTGGGCGCCGACCGGTCCGAAGTGGTCGGCGTCGGCCTCGGCATTCCCGCGCCGTTGACGCGTACGGGACGGATCGGGTCGCCCGCCCTGCTGCCGGCCTGGGCCGACCTGCTGCCCGAGGAGGAGCTGGCCGGACGCCTACACCTGCCCGTACGCGTCGACAACGACGCCAACCTCGGCGCGCTCGGCGAATACGTCTGGGGTGCGGGCCAGCAGAGCGCCGACCTCGTCTACGTGAAGGTCGCGACCGGCATCGGCGCGGGGATCGTCCTCGACGGACGGCTCTATCGGGGCTCCGCCGGGACCGCCGGGGAGCTGGGCCACATCACCCTCGACGCGCGCGGCCCGGTCTGCCGCTGCGGCAACCGCGGCTGCGTCGAACTCTCGGCGGGTGGGCGCGCACTGCTCCGGCACGCCCGCATCACCCACCCCCACCTGGACAGCCTGGTCGAACTCGTCGACCTGGCGACGCTGGGCGACCCGGGCTGCCGCCGCCTGCTCGCCGACGCCGGTCGCCAGCTCGGCTTCGCCCTCGGCGGCCTGCTCAACCTGATCAACCCCGAGCGCATCGTCCTCGGCGGGGAACTCGGCGCCGCCACCGAGCTGTTACTCGATCCCCTGCGCGGCGGGCTCGCCGAGACCGCCATGGCCGCGGCGGCCGCGGCGGCAGAGGTCGTGCCCACCCAGCTCGGTGCGCAGGCCTCCGCCCTCGGCGGCGTCGCGCTGGCGCTCGGCGTCGACCGCGCCCCGATTCCGTGATCAGGCAGGGGCTACTTGAGGATGTCGTAGCGGACGCGGACGGCGCCCTTGTCGAGGTCGTCGATCACGTCGAAGGCCGCCCGGGAGAGGTCCAGGCAGCGGCCGGAGATGTAGGGGCCGCGGTCGTTGATCCGGACGATCACCGACTTGCCGGTGTCGAGGCTGGTCACTCGCACGCGAGTGTCGAAGGCGATCGTCTTGCTCGCGGCGGTGAGGGCGTCCGGGTCGAAGGTCTCACCGTTCGCGGTCTGCTGCGGCTCGTCGTAGAACGACGCCCCGCAGGTTCCGCTCGAAACGACCACGCGCGTCTTGGTCGGGCTGGGTGACGCCTTGGTGGTACGCGTACCGCCGCGCGACGCCGGGGTGGAGCCGGACCGGCTCGGGGTGGCCGACGGACTGGCCGACGTGGGCGCCGGAGCGGGGGCCGAAACGGCAGCCGTCGGCGCCGCGACCGGCTGCGTACTCGTTCCGACGTGGGCGATGGCGGCCGTCGCGCCGGTGATGCCGGCGGTGGCGGCGACGGCGATCGCCATCGGAGCCAGATAACGCCGAGCGCCGGGCTTGCTGTGCTGTGCCAAGGTCCTGACCTTTCGCGGGGGTTCCAGGGCAGGCCCTCGAACCTAGTCAGGGTGTCCGGTAAGCGGTCAAAAGGATCATGCCCATTGGCCCGGGTATGCCCGTTATTCCCGACCGTTCGACCGAGGCGTACAGGGACCGGACGTGCCGAAACAGCTCGGCGGCGACTACGAGCGAGCTGGAAGCAGGAGCGCGACGCACTCGACGTGATGGGTGTAGGGGAAGCAGTCGAACGCCCGGAGCCGGGCGAGTTCCCAGCCCAGCCCCTGGAAGGTGGCGACGTCCCGGGCCAGTGCGGCCGGATCGCAGGCCACGTACGCCACCGCGCGAGCGCCGGAGGCGGCCACCGCGGTCACCACCTGCTTGCCCGCGCCCGTCCGGGGCGGGTCGAGGACGACGAGGTCCACCGGACCCTGAAGCCGGAACGACGACCGGGCGGGTTTGCCGCGACGCGGCACAAGCGCGCGCTCGACGGTCGACTCGACGACGCGTACGGGGAGTTGGGCGAGGTTCCGCCGAGCGGCGGCCACCCCGTCCGGGGCGGATTCCACCAGGGTCACCTGGCCGGTGACGCCGACGTGATCGGCGAGGGCGGCGGCGAACAGCCCGGCCCCGCCGTAGAGGTCCCACGCGGTCTCCCCGGCCTTCGGCGCGAGCTGCTCGAGCACGGCGTCGACCAGGGTCTGGGCGGCCGCCGGGTGCACCTGCCAGAAGCCACCCGCCGCGAGGGTGAAGTCGTGCCCGGCGGCGTGCTCGACGATCGGCCGGGCCGGATCGGTGACGACGAACGCCGGCTCGGTCGACGGCGCGACGGTCTCCACCGCGTCCGCCTCCCAGGTGCGGTTCAGCACCGGCAGCGCCCGGATCCCCGGGTACGCGATGAGGCAGCGCTCGATCGGGACGACTTCGTTGGAGCGGTGTTTACGCAGACCCGCCCGGCCCTCGGCATCCACTGTGTACCGCACGCGGGTGCGCCAGCCGGTGTCGGGCTGCCCGTCGGCGCCGACCGTCGCCGGCAGCGGCTCTACGCGTACCACTTGGTCGAGGTGAGCGAATCTCGCGAGCAGTTCCTGGACGACGGACGCCTTCCACCGCAGTTGCGCGGACGGCGCGACGTGCTGGAGGTCGCACCCACCGCAGGCGTTCGGGCCGGACCACGGACACGGCGCCGGTACGCGGTCCGGCGAGGCCTCGATGATCTCGACGGCATCAGCCCGGACGTAGCCGCGGTGCACCTCGGTGACCTCGGCGATCACCCGCTCCCCCGGCAGCGCGTGCCGGACGAACAGGACCATGCCCTCGTGGCGGGCGACGCAGTGCCCGCCGTGGGCCGGCGCGCCGACGGTGACCTCGACCCGGTCGAGTTCGGTCAGCGTCATCGCACCGACATGTCGTCGGGCGACCGTTCACCACGCGTGGGGCCGAGCGCGGTGCGGCGGTCGAAGCGGTCGAGGTTCTTGGAGGCGGTCGACGACAGCTGCCAGGGGACGCTGGTGACCATGACGCCCGGCTCGAAGAGCAGACGGGCCTTCAGCCGCAGCGCGGACTGGTTGTGCAGCAGGTTCTCCCACCAGTGACCGACGACGTACTCGGGGATGTAGACGGTCACGATGTCGCGCGGCGCGTCCTCGCGCTGACGCTTGACGTACTCGATGATCGGCCGCGTGATCTCGCGGTACGGCGAGTCGATCACGGTCAGCGGGATGCCGATGCCGCGGCGGTCCCACTCGTCCTGGATGTGGCGGGTGTCCCCGGTGTCCACATTGACGGTCAGCGCGGTGATCGAGTCCGGCCGGGACGCCTTGGCATAGGCGAGCGCACGCAAGGTCGGCATGTGCAGCTTCGACACCAGGACGATCGCGTGGTTGCGAGCCGGGAGGATCGGCTTCTCCTCGGTCGGCTCGAGTTCCCGTGCGACCCGGTCGTAGTGCTTGCGGATGGCGACCATCAACGCGTAGATCACGGCCATCGCGGCGATCGAGATCCAGGCGCCCTTGGTGAACTTGGTGACCAGGACCAGGATCAGGACGAAGCCGGTCAGGATCATGCCGAACGTGTTGATCGCCCGCGACCGCTTCATCTTGGCGCGTGTCGCCGTATCCCGCTCGGTCCGCAGCAGCCGGTTCCAGTGCCGGATCATGCCGGTCTGCGACAGCGTGAACGACACGAACACGCCGACGATGTAGAGCTGGATCAGCTTCGTGGTCTCCGCGCGGAACGCCACGACGAGGACCGCCGCCGCGGCCGCCAGGAAGATGATGCCGTTGGAGAAGGCCAGCCGGTCGCCCCGGGTGTGCAGCTGCCGCGGCAGGAACCGGTCCTGAGCCAGGATCGAGCCGAGCACCGGGAAACCGTTGAACGCGGTGTTGGCCGCGAGCACCAGGATCAAGGCGGTCATCGTCAGGACGATGAAGTAGCCGAACCGGAAGTCGCCGAAGACGGTCTCGGCGAGCTGAGCGGTGACCGTCGGCTGCTTGGAGAACGGCGCCACGCCCTCGATCTGGCTCTCCGTACAGCCGATCGCCGGGTTGACCTCGAAACACTCGACGTACTGGAGCTTGGTCTCGCGGGCCAGCAGGATGATGCCGGCCATCATGGCGATCGAGATCGACCCCAGCAGCAGCAGCGTGGTCGCCGCGTTCCGCGACTTCGGCGGCTTGAACGCCGGTACGCCGTTGGAGATGGCCTCCACACCGGTCAGCGCGGCGCAGCCCGAGGAGAACGCCCGGACCAGCAGGAAGACGAAGGCGAACCCGGCGCCGACGTAGAGCCCGTGCTCCGGCTTGATCGTCATGTCCGCACTGGGCGCCCGCAGATCGTCGCCGCTGATGAAGATCCGCCAGACGCCGACGAAGATCATGACGCCGATCGCCACCATGAACGCGTACGTGGGGACGGCGAAGGCGGTGCCCGCCTCGCGGATGCCGCGCAGGTTCATCGCGGTGAGGACGGCGATCAGGATCACCGCGACGCCCACCTTGTGCTCTCCGACATAGCCGATCATGTCGCCGAGGGCGTCCACCCCGGACGAGATCGACACCGCGACGGTCAGGACGTAGTCCACCAGCAGGGCGCTGGCGACCGTCAGGCCGAACTTCGAGCCCAGGTTCACCGTGGCGACCTCGTAGTCGCCACCACCGGACGGGTACGCGTGCACGTTCTGCCGGTAGGAGGCGACCACGGTCACCATCACCACCGCGACGGCCAGCGCGATCCACGGCGAGTACAGGAAGGCCGCCGCCCCCGCCGCCGACAGCGTCAACAGGATCTCCGCCGGGGCGTACGCGACCGAGGACAACGCGTCGGAGGCGAACACCGGCAACGCGATCCGCTTCGGGAGCAGCGTGTGATGCAGCCGGTCCGAGCGGAACGGTCGACCCAGGAGCAGGCGCTTCAGCACGGAGGTCGGGTTCGGCACACCCGCAGCCTACGGCTCTTCGGCTCGGTTGTGCGGTTCGGCCCGCCCCGACGATCTTCTCCGGCCGGGTGGCCTGCCTACCGCCACCCGGGTATGGCACGCTCACAGGTGAGCGACAGGAGGCGCTGGTGCATATCGTGATCATGGGCTGCGGACGGGTGGGATCCACCGTCGCGCACAGCCTGGAGAGCCGAGGTCACTCCGTGGCCGTCATCGACCAGGACGGCGACGCGTTCCGCCGGCTGCCGGCCGACTTCTCCGGGATCACCGTCACCGGGGTCGGCTTCGACCGCGAAGTCCTGATCCAGGCCGGAATCGAACGGGCCGACTGCTTCGCCGCGGTCTCCAGCGGCGACAACTCCAACATCATCTCGGCCCGGCTGGCCCGGGAGACGTTCGGCGTGCCGAACGTCGTGGCCCGCATCTACGACCAGAACCGCGCCGAGGTCTACGAGCGGCTGGGCATCCCGACCGTCGCCACCGTCCGCTGGACCGCCATGCGTGTCGTCCGGCATCTGCTCCCCGAGGACACCGGCGAGGTCTGGCGCGACCCGACCAGCGTCGTGTCGATCGTC
>JABFYB010000331.1 GCA_013361475.1 Hamadaea sp. | reverse complement strand
CGGTGTCGTCGTCGCTGTCGGTGCTGGCGCCGGGGGTGTCGATGTATTGCCCCACGTCTCCGGGCAGCAGCCCGAACCCGGGATCGCCGGCGGCGAGGTAGGCGCCGAGGCAGAACCCGAGGTACGTGCCGCCCTTGTCGACGAAGTCGCGGACATGGGAGCTGTAGTCGCGCAGCTGTCGCCAGGTGCGGCTGACCTGACCGCCGCCGGGCTGGACGTAGACGGTGGCTTCGGCCAGGTTCTCCGGGGAGATCTGGCGATCCTCGTCGGGGCCGCAGTATTCGGTGCGGAACTTCGTGGGGGCGGAGCGCAGGAGGGCCGCGACCGATTCCGAGCACCCGGAGCAGGACGCGGCGCCGCGATAGATCAGCGCCAGCGGTCGCGGCTCGGCCGGGATCCGGTTGGCTGTCTCGAACCATGTCACGCCAGAGACCGCGGCCACGACGCCGACTGCGGCTCCGCCCAGGAGTAGTTGTCGCCGATTCATCGTGATGCCTCCGACCCGACGGGGATCGTGCCGTGCTCGCCGCCTGACGGGCCGGTGAGGGGCATGTTCGCCACATTCCCAGGCGTCCGCGCTCGCTGTGGGCGGCGCGCCGCGGGTGTCGTCCACCGGCGGCTCGCTGTGGTCAGTGCGGTGACGAGCGCTTCGAGCGGACCCTTGCCGATGGTTGCGCGTACGCCGAGCCCGAGCAGCAGCACCCCGCACAGCTGCACGATGAACCCGGTGGTCGGCGTGTAGTTGTCATAGCTCGAGCTCATGAACACGGTGTGCAGGACGTAGAGGGTCAGTGTCATGCTGCCGGCCGCGCCGAGCGGCGTCTGCACGGCGGTCACCAGCCAGCGCAGTGCGACCGGGCGGGCGATCCGGGCGGCGAGCAGCATCATCCCGAGAAATGCGATCGCGGTACCGGTGGTGCCGAGCAGATCCAGCGGGGTGCCCGTGTGCGGGGAGTCGATCGCGAGCCACCACCACGTGGATGTCGGCGCGGTGCCGTCGCCGCCCAGGTTGATCAGGTCGAGCGTCTCGTATTCGTCGAGCGTGCTGGCGTACTGGGCTGGCCAGATGTGTTCCAACGCGAGCAGCGACAGGTGTGACGCGGTCACCGCGGCCGCCACGGCGAACGCTGTCCCGGTGGCGAGCAGAGCGATGGCGGTGCGTAGCCTGGCCAGATTCAGCCGCCCGATGACCAGGCCCGCGCACAGGTACGCCATCCAGGTCAGCGCCGGGTACATCCCCGTGATCGACAGTTCGACGAGAGACGGGAGTGGATGCGTGAACAGCCACCCGAACGTGAGGTTCGGATGGGTCGGCTCCGCCAGCCGTGGGAGCAGGATGTGGGTGAGCACCGGCATCCCGCCGGCCACCGCGATCCCGGTGAGCGCGACCAACCAGGTCGGCAGGAAGACCAGCGGAATCGTCAGTAGCAGCATGACCGCGTAGTAGGGCAGGATCACGGTCGCGGTGGCGGCGTCGGTGTAGCCCAGCGCGAGCCCGATCGCTGCGATCGCGAGCGCCCGGACGAGCAGCGTAGTCATCGTGGGCAGCGCGGCCGATGCGCGTACGCGTCGGCGGCCGGTCAAGAACGCGATGGTGACGCCGGTGAGCACCGCGAACGCCGCCGCGGCTCGTCCCGAGAAGATCGTCGCGGACCAGGTCGGCTGCCCGAGCGCGTCGGTGTCGTTGAGCGAGTGCACGGCGATCATGCCGAGCAGGGCCGCGCCGCGGGTGGCGTCGACCGCGAGGATCCGTCGCCGTCCGCCCGGCGGGTCGGGCGGGGCTTTCGATGGTGCTGCCGCCTGGTCGGCACGCGGTTTCAGAGCTTGATCGGTCATGGCGTGAACACCTCGTCCACCAGGTCGAGTCCGAGATCGGCGCCGAGGACGCCACCAGCGTCCAGGTTCGCGTCGGCGTACCAGTCTTCTTCTGCCTCCGGATGCGGACCGACGACGGCGACCCGGCCGGCGCCGAACCCGGCCACCATGGCGGCGATGGTGCCGTTGGGATAGGTGGCCAGGACGGTCACACCGGCGCCGGGCCGGACCAGGAAGTACGGCCCGTCCTGGAAGAACAGTGTCCGTTCCCGGCCTCGCCACGAGACGCGGACAAGAGTGTCGTCCTCGGAGGCGATGGTGGCTCCACGCGAGGCGATGTACTGGTCGGTGTCACCAGGGAGCAGGCCGAACCCCGGCGTGGCGCCGGCGAGGTAGCCGCCGAGGCAGATGCCCAGGTACCGGCCGCCGCCGCGGACGAACCTGCGGATGTCCTTGCGGTGACGGCGCAAATGCCGGTACGCGTCGGCGAGAGTGTCCCCGCCGGGCTGGACGTATAGCGACGCCCCGGCCAGCGTCTGCGCGGACAGCGGCACCTCTTCGCCGGGGCCGACGAAGCGTACGTCGAACCCCCAACGGCTGATCTTCAGCAGCCTCGCCGCCGCCTCCGGGCAGCCGGGCAGCGACGCGGGTCCCCGGTAGACCAGCGCGAGAGGGGCATCCCAGCGCGAAGGCTGCCCGGGTAACGGTCGCGCGCCCGGCATCGCCGGGGTCATGACGGTTCTCGCGGGGGCGGGTTGTCCAGCGTCAGCGCCGTGCAGCGGACGCCGCCGCCGCCCTTGGCCAGCTCGGTGGTGTCGAGTTCGATCAC
>JABFYB010000574.1 GCA_013361475.1 Hamadaea sp. | reverse complement strand
CGTCAACCGGCTGTGCTCGGAGCTGGTCGAGACCGACGAGTTCGAGGACACCGCGTTCGTCAACGTCAACGTCCGCCCGTTCTACGCGGAGGGTTCGAAGACCCTGGGCTACGAGGTCGCCGAGCAGCTCGGCTGGCGGATCCCGGCGCAGGTCGTCATCCCGATGGCCTCGGGCGAGCTGCTGACCAAGATCGACAAGGCGTTCGAGGAGCTGGTCGAGATCGGCCTCGTCGAAGCGCCCGCCGAGGGCTGGACGGTCTTCGGCGCGCAGTCGGCCGGCTGCAACCCGATCGCGCTGGCTCTCCACAACGACACCGACGAGATCCAGCCCCAGAAGCCGACCGGCATCGCCAAGTCCCTCAACATCGGCGACCCCGCCGCCGGCCCGTACGCCCTGGAGTCCGTGCGCCGCACGGGCGGCTGGATGGAGTACGCCGACGACGACGAGATCCGTGACGGCATCCAGCTGCTGGCCCGGACGACCGGCGTGTTCGCCGAGACGGCCGGCGGCGTGACCGCGGCCTGCCTCGTCAAGCTCGTCAAGAGCGGTCGCCTCGACCCCACCAAGGAGACCGTGGTCTTCAACACCGGTGAGGGCCTGAAGACCATCGACGCCGTCGCCGAGCAGGTCGGGCCGACCTACCGGGTGAAGCCGTCGCTCAAGGCCGCCAAAGAGGCCGGCCTCCTCTAACGCCGCCCCTCCGAGCGCCGCCCCTCCGAGCGCTGCCCCTCCGAGCGCTGCCCCTCCGAGCGCCGCCCCTTTGAGCGCTGGATCAGGGTTCTCGGTCGAATCTTGAGCCAAGATTCGACCCGGAACCCTGATCCAGCGCGTACGGGGAGCCGCGTGGGAAGGCGCGTGGGGAGGCGGGAAAACCGGGTGCGGGTATGCCCGCAGTGGGCCACGCTGAGGGCATGAGTCTGCAGATCACCCCCGTGAACCCCAGCGATCCCAGTTCGCTTGATCAATACCTCGTGGCCGCGACGGTCCTCCATAAACACGAAACGCCCGCGTTCCCGCCACCGACGCGGCGGAATCTGGAGCGAATGTTCGACCATCCCTGGCCGGGCAACGTCCAGGAGACCTATGTAGCGCTGGCCGCCGGCGAGGTCGTCGGCTTCGTCAACGTCGAGCACTACACCGAGGACAACCTCGACAAGGCGAACATCGAGATCGGCGTCTCCCCGGCGCACCGGCGGCGCGGCTTCGGCCGTGAGCTGCTCGCCTTCAGCGAGGAGCGGGCGCGTGACCTCGGGAAGAAGACGGTCAACAGCCACTCCGCGTGGACGCTGCCCGAGCTGAACCTCGTGGCCCCCGATGAGGACGGCCCGGCGTTCGCCCGAGCCATGGGCTATCGCGACGCGTTGCCCGAGGTCAACCGAGTCCTCGATCTCTCGACCGTCGACGAGTCCGCCCTCGACGAGATGCTCGCCCACGCCCGGGCGAAGACCGACGGCTATCGCTTGATCCGGTGGAACGACCCCACTCCCGACGACATCGTCCACGACATCGCGTACCTGGACGGGCGGCTGCTCGCCGACGCCCCGATGGGCGACACCGGCTGGGAGCCGATGAACGTCGACGCCGAGCGCATTCGCCGGACCGAGGAGGCCATCATCGCCCGCGGCCGGACCAGCTTCCACACCGCGATGGTGCACGAGGAGACCGGCCGAGTCGTCGCCTGGACGACGATCAACGCCGACGACCAGTGTGAGTGGCACGGCTGGCAGCAGATCACCATCGTCGATCCGGATCACCGGGGTCATCGTCTCGGCGCCCTCGTCAAGGTCGAGAACCTGCGGTGGTACCGCGAAGAGAACCCGAAGGTCACCCGGATCGACACCTTCAACGCGGCCGAGAACAGCTACATGATCTCGATCAACGAGCAGATGGGCTTCCGCCCGCAGTACGCCTTCCAGAACTGGCGTAAGGACTTCTGAGGTGCGACGCGTGTCGGGTACGCCCTGAGCTGGGCGTACCCGGCATCATGAGGCCATGATCAAGCGGGGGGTCATGCTGGTCGTGGCGTTCGTCGTGGCGCTTCCGGGGGTGGCGCGGGCGGACGATCCGTTCGAGACTCGGGTCTACGCGACCCGCGAGGGCCTGATCGGCGAGGTGACGGCGAACGGCCACCGCATCGCGAGCGAGGACCTGTTCGCGGCGCTGCCGTCCCGGCTCGGCCTCGCCGGCCGTGATCAGGGCAACCGCACCGTCCGCGTCTGTACCGCGGCTCGCTGCGTCTTCGTCCCGGTCTGGGACGTCGGCCCGTGGAACACCAAGGACGACTACTGGAACGCGAACCGCCAGATGTGGCGGGACCTTCCGCGGGGCAAGCCGGCGGCGGAGGCGGCGTACGCCGAGGGCTACAACCGTGGGCGCGACGAGTTCGGGCGTACCGTCAGCAATCCCGCGGGCATCGACCTCGCGGACCGCGCCTTCCGCGACGGCCTTCTGCTGCGGGACAACGCCTGGGTCCGCGTGGCCTTCCTGTGGACGGCCCCCGGTCCGCGCGGCTCGGTCGCCACCGACGGCTCACCCCTGCTGGTCCGCGACCAGCCTTCACGCGCGGGCGCGGTGGTGGGGTTCGCCGCCGGCGCCGCGCAGCTCCCCATCTCCTGTCAGATACGCGGAGAGCACATCACTGGGGACGCC
>JABFYB010000661.1 GCA_013361475.1 Hamadaea sp. | reverse complement strand
CTCCCCGGAGGAGGTCGCGGAGATCCTGTGGCTGACGACGGAGGAGGCTCTCGCGCATCCGGCCTGCCCGCCGTGGACCCGCCGAACCGTGTTGCAGGCGGCTGCCACGCTGCCGGCATGAGGTTCCACCGAAGCCGGACCTGGTACTTCGAGCCGTTGGCGTTCGTCGCCGTCGTCCTGGCCTTCGTCTGGCTGGGGCTGTTGCTGCGTCGCGACGTCTCGTCGGGCCTGCCGGCGGGGCTGCCGGTGAAGATCGTCGTCCAGGAAGCGACGGCGCTGCTCGTGGCGGCGGCGGGAGCGCTGATTCTCGGCCTTCGGCTGCTCGTGGCCCGCCGATTCCGCTTCGTCGTCGACGACCAGGGCTTGACCATCCACACCTCGCGAGTGGTGGCCGACTTTCGGTGGCCGGCGGTGGAGTCGGTCGTCGTCGACGATTTCCGGGTCGTGGTGGTGCTCGCCGGCGGCGGCCAGCCTCGCGAGGTGCTGGCGCTGTCCGAGGTATCGGAGACGACCGAGGAGGTCGCCGACGCGTTCGCCCGGTATGCCGGCGCGCGGTTCACCGATGCCCGGGCGCGTCCTTGACTGAGCCGCAGCCGGTACGCTCACCTGCGTGTTCATCCTGCTGCCGCCGTCGGAGGGGAAGGCCGCCGCCGGTTCCGGCGCGGCGGTCGACCACGATTCGCTGTTTCTGCCGCAATTGCGCCGCCCTCGGGAACGTGTCCTGAAGGCGCTGGTCAAGCTGTGCTCGGCGAAGAGCAAGGCGGGGCAGGCCAAGGCGCTCGCGACGCTCGGGCTGAGCGAGGGTCAGCGGGACGAACTGGTCCGCAACGCCGGTCTGCTGACCGCGTCGACGTTGCCGGCGCGGCAGGTCTACACCGGCGTGCTCTACGACAACCTCGATCTGGCGAGCCTGCCGCCCGAGGTGGACACGGGGAAGATCCTGGTCTCGTCCGGCCTGTGGGGCGTCGTCCGGCTCGACGACGAGATCCCGCCGTACCGCTGCTCCATCGGGGTGAGTCTGCCGCCGGTGGGTGGGCTCACGGCGTACTGGAAGAAGGCCTTGAACCCGGCGCTGGACCGCGAGGTCCGGGACGAGCTGGTCTTGGACTTGCGGTCCGGCGCCTACGCGGCGACCTGGACGCCCCGCGAGAACGTGGCGGTACGCGTGCTGCAGGAGCGCGACGGCAAGCGCACGGTGGTGAGCCATTTCAACAAGGCGACCAAGGGCCGCCTGGTACGCGACCTGCTGCTGTCCGGCGCGCGGCCGCAGACTGCCGATGAGCTGCTCGCGACGTTGCGCGAGCTGAAGTACACCGTCGAGCCGGCCGCCAAGGGGTTCGACATTGTCGTCCGTGAATTGTGATTCGTTAAGGATTGACTAACAACGATCTTATTGCCATGATTGCGATAAGTGTCGATGGCCATCGCACGCTCCCAGGAATACCCCCAGTCCTGAAAGGAGTAGCCCATGGCCGGGGTTTACGGCGAGGTCTCGTGGTTCTGCTGCGGCAGTTCCTGGGGCCCCTGCGGCTCGGCGGGGCACGGCGCCTGCGGCACCTGTAACTCAGGTAGCCGTCAGCACGCCTGGCCGAACACGTCCGACGCCTGTCACTCGATCACGAACCCGGAAGCCTGCGGCGACAGTCTCAGCCGCCGCACCTGCGGGTTCAGGCACTACACCACGAACCGCTGCACGGGTCAGAAGGTCGGCACCACCATCGCCGACTGCGGCCCGCAGACCGACCTGTTCTGCGGCGAGCGCACCTGCTGCGGATCGGTCTGCGGATCCAACCGCCTGATCGACCTGACGCCGGCGGCGTTCAGCGCCATCTCCAGCCTCTCCTACGGGCTGCGGCCCGCGTACATCGACATCGTGTAGGGGAGGACTTCCAATGGCTCTCAACATGGATCGCCGGTCTCTGCTCACGTCGGCCGTGCTCGGCAGCGCCACGCTCGTCGGCGCGACCGCGCTCGGCTCGCTCGCCCCCGAGGCGGCGTTCGCCAAGGGCGACGACGTGGAACCGGGCGCGCCCGACCCGAACTTCGCCGAAGGCCGGGTCACCGGCATCAACGAGGGCATGCTGCTGGTGGCCGGCTCGGACGGCACCCTGTGGCGGATCCGGGTCACGAACGCCTCCAGCATCTGGAAACTGCACCCGACCAGTCTCGACAAGGTCGCGGTGGGTGACGGTCTCTACGCCCGTGGCGTGCGGCTCAACGACGGCACGCTGGCCGCCGACGCGATCTGGGTCAACATCGTGAACCTCCAGGTCCACATCGCGGCGCTGGCTCCGAAGAAGATCCACTTCGACCATCGGGGCAAGCGCATCATCGGGCACGTCGTGCCCGGGGTCACGGCCGCCTCCTACAACAGCACCCCGGCCATCGCGGACATGACGATGGTCCAGGTAGGACGGCACGCTCAGGTGATCGGGGCGTGGATCCCCGACACCAACGAGATCGAGATCGCCACCCTCTACACCTCCACCATCGAGCACAACCACTAATTGGTACGCACAAGGCAGTCCGGCGCGGGTGCGGCCGCCCGGCTGCCCGGTTCCCGTGGGGAGAAGTCATGATCGCCTGGATCGGATCGCTGCAACCCCTCCTGCTCGGCGCGGTCCTGCTGTGGTCCGCCCAAGCCAAGGTTTTCAGCCGGTACGCGGCCGCGCACGCCCGGCGTACGGCGCTGGCCCCGCTGCTCGGCGAGGATCGGGCGGTGCTCGCCTATCGCACGCTGGCCGGGGTCGAAGCGGTGCTGGGCGCGGCCCTCGTCCTCCCCGGACTCGTACGCCTGGAGGCGGTCGCGGCGACCGCGCTGAGCACCGGGTTCCTGGGCTATCTGGCGTACGCGAAGATCAAGGACCCGAAGGCGTCCTGTGGTTGCCTGAGCGCGCAACCCATCCCGATCAACAGCCGCAGCTTCGGCCGGGCCGGGCTGATGCTGGCCGGATCGGTGCTGGCGGTCGCCTCCGGCGCCACGTGGCCCAGTGGGCTGGCCGATCACCCGGTCGCCGGAGTGGCGCTCCTGCTGGCCGAAGCGGCCGCGATCGTCGTCTTCTCGCCGGAGTTCGACGAACGCTGGCTGATGCCCCTGCGCCGCCTGTACGCCCGCCTGTCGCACCCGCTCGCCTCGCCCGGCGCGTTCGACGTGCCGTTGGAGTCGACCGTGGACCAGCTGCACAAGAGCAGCGCGTGGCGGGACCTGGCCCGCAACGTGACCTCGGACGTGCGCGAACACTGGGACGAGGCGGACTGGCGGGTGCTGGTCTACTCCGTCCGGTACGCCGGCCAGGCCGCGTCGGCGGTGTTCGCCGTCCCGCGACTGCGGTACGACCCGCAGGCAGTCCGGGCGGCCGTCGTCGACGACAACGGCAGCACGCTGGCCGCTCTCGAATCGCACCCCCAACCCGAGTACGCCGTCTGACCCCGCGCTTTCCCAGCTGCAGATCACGGTTACGCAGGCATCCTTCGCCGATTTTGGCCTGCGTAACCGTGATCTGCAGCTCTTTGCTGCGAAGCAACGCGACGCGCTTTTGCAAGATCAGGCAGAACTTTTGATTGTGCCGACAAAACTATGGACAGCGTCGGGGAAAGCTCGTAACGTGTGCGCCACACCACGCACATGCGAGCGTCGATGCGTCCATAGAGGAGAGACGGCATGCATGTCAGGCTCCTGCGGCTCCTGCGCGACGAAGGCCCGTTGTCCCGGGCCGAGTTGGCCGCCCGGCTGGACGTTCCCCGGCCGCGCCTGCTCGCCGAGCTGGATCGGCTCGTCGCCGCCGGTCAGATCGCCGAGGCCGGACCGGCGCAGTCCCGAGGCGGACGACGGTCCACCCTCGTCGAGCTGAACCCCTCGATCCGGTACGCCGGAGTCGACCTCGGCGCCACCTCGATCGACGTCGAGATCACCGACGGACGGCTGGAGCCGGTGGCGGCGTACAGCG
Source organism: Hamadaea sp. (assembly GCA_013361475.1). Classification (GTDB taxonomy): domain Bacteria; phylum Actinomycetota; class Actinomycetes; order Mycobacteriales; family Micromonosporaceae; genus Hamadaea. The sequence continues at coordinate 34,949 of JABFYB010000661.1, read as the reverse complement.
AACCGGCCGACATCCGCTCCGGGCCGAAGGTGATCCTGCACCGCGTCACCGAGTTGCTGGCCAAGGCGAAGGCCGAGGGAAGTTTCACCCACCTCGACGGCATCGGGATCGGCGTACCGGGGCCGGTCAGCTTCCGCGACGGGATTCCGGTGTCGCCGCCGATAATGCCCGGCTGGGACCGCTATCCCGTACGCGAGCTGCTCACCCGGGAGTACGGCTGCCCGGCGGTGGTGGACAACGACGTCAACATCATGGCCGTCGGCGAACGCCACGGCGGTGTCGCGCACTCGGTGGACAACTTCCTCTTCGTGAAGATCGGCACCGGCATCGGCTGCGGGATCTATCTGAACGGCGAGGTCTACCGGGGGTCCGACGGGTGCGCCGGAGACATCGGGCACATCCAGGTCGACCCCGCCGGGCCGGTGTGCACCTGTGGAAACCACGGTTGCCTGGAAGCGGTGTTCAGCGGGGGCGCCCTGGCTCGGGAGGCGACCGCCGCGGCTCGCTCCGGGGCTTCGCCCGCGCTTGCCGAACGGCTCGCCGCGAACGGCGTCGTGACCGCCCTCGACGTCGCGGCCGGCGCCGCCGAGGGCGACGTCGCCTGCATGCAGCTCATCCGGGATGGGAGCCGCCGCGTCGGCGCCGTCCTCGCGAGCCTCGTGAGCTTCGTGAACCCGTCGCTCATCGTCATCGGCGGCGGGCTGGCCCAACTCGGGCACGTGATGCTGGCCGAGATCCGCAGCGTCGTCTACAAGCGCTCGCTGCCGCTGGCCACCGGCAACCTCCCCCTCGTCCTGTCCGAGCTGGGCAGCCGGGCCGGCGTCGCCGGGGCCGCCCTGCTGGCCAGCGAGATCGCCTTCGAGCAGGCGTCATGAGCGAGACGATCCTCAAGCTGGACGGGGTGGTGAAGGAGTTCCCGGGCGTACGGGCGCTCGACGGGGTTCACCTGGAGGTGCGCGCGGGTGAGGTGCACTGCCTGCTCGGCCAGAACGGCGCGGGCAAGTCCACCCTGATCAAGGTGCTGGCCGGGGTGCACAAGCCCGACGCCGGCACCGTCATCTGGCAGGGCAGCCCGGTCGGCTTCGCCAATCCGCAGGCCGCGATGAAGGCCGGGATCGCGACGATCTACCAGGAACTCGACCTCGTCGACCATTTGTCGGTCGCCGAGAACGTCTTCCTCGGCCAGGAACCGAGCCGGTTCGGGTTCGTCCACAGGAGAACCGCGGCGACGCGTACTCGGGAGGTTCTGCGGCGACTGGGGCATCCCGAGATCCCGGTGCACCGGCTGGTCGAGGCGCTCCCGTCGGCGGGCAAGCAGATCGTCAGCATGGCGCGGGCGCTCTCGCACGAGGCGAAGCTGCTCATCATGGACGAGCCCAGCGCCGTCCTCGCCCACGACGAGGTGGGCAACCTGTTCCGGATCATCCGGGAACTCACCGCCGAAGGCATCGCGGTCGTCTACATCTCGCACCGGCTCGAGGAGATCCGCGAGATCGGTGACCGGGTCACCGTCCTCAAGGACGGCCGGACGTCCGCGGTGGACCTGCCCGCGCGGACGACGCCCACCCGGGACCTCGTCAGCAAGATGACCGGACGCTCCATCGAATACGTCTTCCCGCCCCGGGAGGGAGATGGGCGCGGGCCACACGTAGGTGCGCCCGCTGCAGCCACCGGCGGCTTGCCGTCGGGGGCAATCGAACAACCTCTACTGGAAGTCCGACGGCTGTCGCGGGCGCACGAGTTCCAGGACGTCTCCTTCGAGGTACGCGCGGGGGAGATCGTCGGGATCGCCGGTCTGGTCGGCAGCGGACGAAGTGAGCTGCTCGAAACGGTCTACGGTGCGCGTACCCCTGAGTCTGGAACGGTGACCGTCGCGGGCCGGAAGCTGCCCGCGGGCGACGTCGGCGCGGCGGTCAAAGCCGGTTTGGGGCTGGCCCCCGAGGAGCGCAAGAGTCAGGCGCTGCTGCTGGCCGAGCCGGTCTACCGCAACATCACGCTGACCACGTTCGGCCGGTACGCCCACGGCGGCTTCACCGACGCGGGCCGGGAGCAGGCCGAGGCGAGCCGGATCGCGGACGCCTTGGAGCTGCGTCCCCGCGACGTACGCCGCCCGGCCGGCACGCTGTCCGGCGGCAACCAGCAGAAGGTCGTCGTCGGCCGGTGGCTGCTGGGCGACACCCGCCTGTTGCTGCTGGACGAGCCGACGCGCGGCGTCGACGTCGGCGCACGGGCCGAGCTGTATCAGGTGATCCGTGATCTCGCGCGTCGGGGCGTCGGCGTGCTGCTGGTCTCCAGCGAGGTGCCGGAGGTGCTCGGTCTGGCCGACCGGGTGCTCGTGATGCGCGAGGGCCGCCTGATCAAGCAGGCGCCCGCCGGCGAACTGACCGAGGACGACGTCCTCGACCTGGTGATGGCGGGCTCGCTGAGCCCCACTTCGTCATAAGGAGCTTGTACGGTGACGGCTCAGACGTCCGTTGTGGAGCGTGGCGGCTGGTGGCGGGCGATCCCCACCGAGTCGCTGTGGCGCAACCTCGGCCTGGTCGGGGTGCTGGTCGTGCTGTTCGTGATCGGCGCGATCATCCGGCCCGACCTGTACGGCGACTCCGACTGGGTCGTCAACAACATGCTGGTGATCCTGCAACAGGCGGCCGCCATCGGTGTGGTGACCGTCGGCGTGACCTTCGTGATCATCGGCGGCGGCATCGACCTGTCGGTCGGTGCGTTGATCGCGCTCGCCGGGGTCTGGTCGACGACCTTGGCGACGCAGTCCTACGGAGCGGCCGGCATGATCTTCGCCGCGCTCGCGGTCGGCACCGTCGCCGGCGCCCTCAACGGCCTGCTCATCGCGTACGGGCGGCTCGTGCCGTTCATCGCGACGCTGGCGATGCTGGTCGCCGCCCGAGGTCTGGCCGCCCAGATCTCCGGCAAACAGACCCAGGTCTCCGGCGACCAGTTCATCAACGGGATCGCGACTACGAAGGTCGCGGGGATCCCCATGCTGGTCATCATCCTGGCCGTCGCCGCGGCGCTCGGCTGGGTGCTGCTCAACCGCACCACGTTCGGCCGGCGTACGGTCGCCATCGGCAGCAACGCCGAAGCGGCCCGGCTGGCCGGGATCAACGTCCGGCGGCACACGCTCCTGCTGTACGCGCTGTCCGGGCTGTGCTGCGGCATCGCCGCGATCATGCTCACCTCGCTGGCCACCTCCGCCCAGGCGGCCGCGGCCGAACTCTACGAACTCGACGCCATCGCCGCCGCGATCATCGGAGGCACGCTGCTCTCCGGCGGGCGGGGGACGATCGTCGGCTCGATGTTCGGCGTGATCGTCTTCTCGGCGATCACCAATCTGTTCGCCATCGCCAACCTGCCCACCGAGGTCCAGAACATGGTCAAGGGCGGCATCATCGTGCTGGCCGTGCTCGTCCAGCAGATCCGGTTCCGATCGCTGACCACGCTGTTCCGTAGAGCCTGATTCTTTCCGATCGGCTGTCGTCACTTCCTGGGCGACGGCTGGGTACCCCGCACCCTTTTTCCGTCCATTTCGGAGGTTGTCATGCGCATGACCCACCCGTCCCGCCGCAGCCTGCTGTTCGGCGGCGCGGCCCTCGGCGCCGGCGCGGTCCTCGCCGCGTGCACGAGCAACGAGTCGAACAACCCCACCACGGCGCAGACCAAGGGCGCCGAGGCCAGCAACCCCAACGTCGCCGCCGGGAAGGCGGTCACCATCGGGTTCTCCGCCCCGGCCGCCGACCACGGCTGGATCGCCGCCATCACCAACAACGCGAAGGCGCAGGCGGCGGCGTACTCGGACGTCACGTTCAAGCAGGTCGAGGCGGGCAAGGACGCGGCCGCGCAGCGGGCCGCCCTCGACACGCTGATCGCCGAGAAGCCCGACGTCATCGTCCTGCTGCCGCACGACGGCAAGGAGCTGAACGCGTTCGGGCTCAAGGCGATGGAGGCCGGGATCCCGGTGGTCAACCTGGACCGGGCGTTCCCCGACGCGCTGGCGTACCGGCTGCAGATCAAGGGCGACAACTACGGCATGGGGGTGGCCGCCGGGCACTACATCGGCAAGGCCATGAAGGCGAAGAACGTCGCGAGCCCGGTGATCGGCGAGATCGCCGGCATGGACGAGCTGGAGCTGACCCAGGAGCGCAGCAAGGGCTTCGCCGACGCGTTGAAGACCTATGGCTTCAAGGTCGCCAACCGGCGGGCGGCCCGGTTCACCGCCGACACCGGCCAGAAGGAGGCCCAGAACCTCCTCCAGGCGCTGCCGAAGCTCGACGCGCTGTGGAACCACGACGACGACCAGGGCATCGGCGTCCTCGCGGCGATCACGGCGGCCAACCGGAGCGAGTTCATCATGGTCGGCGGGGCCGGGTCGAAGAAGGCGATCGAGGACATCGCGGCCGACAAGTCGGTCCTCAAGGCGACGGTCACCTACAGCCCGTCGATGGCGTCGTCGGCAATCTCGCTGGCCCGGCTCATCGCGCAGGGGCGGGGGATGGCGGATCTGGTCGAACTCCAGGTCCCGAAGGAGATCATCCTCTCCTCCGAGACGATCACGAAGGAGAACGCGAGCACGTACCTGAAGCTCGGGTTCTGATCGTTCCTCGGTTCTGGCGTTCGGTTATTGCTGGAGGTTTCATCAGTGTCCACGACAGACGGTGGAGAGCTGCGGATCGGCATGGTCGGGTACGCGTTCATGGGCGCGGCGCACTCACAGGCGTGGCGTACCGTGAACCGGGCCTTCGACCTGCCCCTGCGAGTGCGGATGACGGCGATCTGCGGCCGGGACGAGGCCAACGTCGCCGCGGCCGCCGATCGCCTCGGCTGGGAGTCCGCCATGACGGACTGGCGGGAGCTGGTCGCCCGGGACGACATCGACGTGATCGACGTCTGCACCCCGGGGGACAGCCACGCCGAGATCACCCTCGCCGCGCTGGCCGCCGGCAAGCACGTCCTGTGCGAGAAGCCGCTGGCCAACACGGTCGAGGAGGCCTCGGCCATGGTGACCGCCGCCGCCTTCGCCCGCGGATCGGGCATCCGCAGCCTGTGCGGGTTCAACTACCGCCGGGTGCCGGCCGTCGCGCTGATGCGGGAGCTGATCGCGGCCGGGCGGCTGGGCACGATCCGGCACATCCGGGCGGCGTACCTGCAGGACTGGATCGTCGATCCGCAGTTCCCGCTGGTCTGGCGGTTGCAGAAGGACCGGGCCGGGTCGGGCGCGCTGGGCGACATCGGCGCGCACATCGTCGACCTGACCCAGTACGTCACCGGTCAGCGCATCACGGGGGTCAGCGCGCTCACCGAGACCTTCGTCCGGGAGCGGCCGCTGCCGTCCGTCTCTAGTGGACTGGCGGCAGCGGCCTCCGAGGCCGACGGCGAGCTCGCCACGGGCCGGGTGACGGTCGACGACGCGGCGCTGTTCACCGCCCGGCTCGACGGGGGAGCGGTCGCCACGTATGAGGCGACCCGGTTCGCCACCGGCCGGAAGAACGCGTTGCGAGTCGAGGTCAACGGCGCCCACGGCTCGCTCGCGTTCGACCTGGAACGGCTGAACGAGCTGGAGTTCTACGACGCGACGCGGCCCGGCCCGGAGCAGGGGTTCACCCGGATTCTGGTGACCGAGCCCGAGCATCCCTACGTGGCCGCCTGGTGGCCGCCCGGTCACATCCTCGGCTACGAACACTCCTTCACCCATCAGATGCGCGACTTCGTGCAGGCCATCGCCGACGGCACCGACCCCGCACCGTCCTTCGAGGACGCACTCCAGGTGCAGCGGGTGCTCGACGCGGTCCTGCGCTCGGCCGGCAGCGACTCCGCCTGGACCGGGGTCGACCCCGTGCTGACCACCGCCTGATCCCGCCTGCGTGGTGGGCGCTGGATCAGGGATCCAGGTCGAATCATGACCCGTCGTTCGACCCGGAACCCTGATCCAGGGCCGACCCGACCCGCCTGCGAGCGGCCGGCGTCCAGCCGCTCGCAGGCCTGACCCCCATGACGGCGCGGCGGCGCGCGCCTGACTTCCCCCGAGTCAGGAAGGCACCCTCATGAACCGCTCCACTCTTCCCGCGGCGTTAGCGCTCGCCGCCGGATTCGTCCTCGTGCCGGTGGCCGGCAGTCCCGCGGTCGCGCACACCACGATCGACGCGGCCGACTATCAGCAAGTCGAGATGGCCCGTGGCCTGGCCGAGATGGGCGAGCCGATGTCGCTCGCGGTCCTCCCGGACACCTCGGTTCTGCATACCGCGCGGGACGGCAAGCTGCGCCGGACGGACGCGGCCGGGACGACGACGGTGATCGGCACGCTGCCGGTCTACTCCCACGACGAGGAGGGCCTCCAAGGCGTGGGCGTCGACCCGAACTTCGCGGTCAACCGAGCGATCTTCCTCTACTACGCGCCTCCGCTGGCCACCCCGAGCGGTGACGCGCCGGCCACCGGCACCGACTTCTCCGCCTGGCAGGGGGTCAACCGGCTGTCCCGGTTCACCCTCAACGCCGACTGGACGCTCAACCTGGCCAGCGAGAAGGTCGTCCTGTCGACCCCGGCCGATCGGGGCATCTGCTGCCACGTCGGCGGCGACATCGACTTCGACGCGGCCGGCAACCTCTATCTGACCACCGGCGACGACAGCAACCCGTTCTCGTCCGCCGGGTACGCCCCCATCGACGAGCGCGCCGACCGGAATCCGGCGTACGACGCGCAGCGTACCGCGGCGAACACCAATGACCTGCGGGGCAAGCTGCTGCGGATCAAGGTGGCCGACGACGGCACCTACACCATTCCGGCCGGCAACCTGTTCGCCCCGGGTACGGCGAAGACCCGGCCGGAGATCTACGCGATGGGCTTCCGCAACCCGTTCCGGATGAGCGTCGACAAGGCGACCGGGGTGGTCTACCTCGGCGACTACGGGCCGGACGCGGGCAGCACCGATCCGAACCGCGGCCCGGCCGGGCAGGTCGAGTTCAACCGGATCGCCTCGCCGGGCAACTACGGATGGCCGTACTGCACGGGCACGAACACCACGACGGAGACCTACAACGAGTGGAACTTCGCCACCGACACCACGGGTCCGAAGTACGCCTGCTCCACCGGGCCGACGAACAACTCGTTCCGCAACACCGGCCTCACGACGCTGCCCGCGGCTCGGCCGGCCTGGATCCGCTACGGGGGTGACGCCGGCTCGCCGCCGGAGTTCGGCAGCGGCTCGGAATCGCCCATGGGCGGCCCGGTCTACCACTACAACGCGGCGTCGACGTCGACGGTCAAGTTCCCCGCCGAACTGGACGGTCACTTCTTCGCGGGCGAGTTCGGCCGGGGCTGGATCAAGGCGATCGACGTCAACGCCGACGGCACGCCGGGTGCGATCGCGAACTTCCCGTGGACCGGCAAGCAGGTCATGGACCTCGCGTTCGGCCCTAACGGCGCGCTTTACGTGCTCGACTACGGCACCGGTTATTTCAACGGTGACGCCAACTCCGCGCTCTACCGGATCGAGTACATCGCCGGGGCGGACCGGGCGCCGATCGCTCAGGCGTCGGCGGACAAGACCTCCGGCCTCGCCCCGTTGACGGTCGCCTTCTCCGCCGCCGGTTCGTCCGACCCGGAGGGCGGCGCGCTCACCTACAGCTGGGCGTTCGGCGACGGCACCACCTCGACCGCGGCCAATCCGAGCAAGACCTACTCCGCGAACGGACAGTTCACCGCGACGCTGACGGTACGCGATCCGGCCGGCAACACCGGGACGTCGAGCGTCATCGTGACGGTGGGGAACACCGCGCCGACCGTGCGAGTGCAGCTCCCGGCGAACGGTGCGCTCTTCGCCTTCGGCGACACCGTGCCCTACCAGATCACCGTCAGCGATCCCGAGGACGGCACGATCGACTGCGCCCGGGTCAAGATGACCTACGTGCTCGGGCACGACAACCACGGCCATGCCATCACGTCGCAGACGGGCTGTTCTGGGGCGATCAGCGTACCGGTGGACGGGGAGCATGACGACGCCGCGAACATCTTCGGCGTCTTCGACGCCGAGTACACCGACAACGGCGCGAACGGCCAGCCCGCGCTGACCACGCACGCCCAGAACATCGCCCAGCCCAAGCATCGGCAGGCCGAGCACTACACCGCCGCGTCCGGGATCAACCAGTTCGCCAAGGCGGCGGCCGAAGGCGGCAAGACCGTCGGCGACATCCACAATGGAGATTGGATCGCGTTCGACCCGTACGCCGTGGGCAATGCGGCGTCGTTCGTCGCGCGCGCCTCGTCGGCCGGGGTCGGCGGCACGCTGCAGCTGCGGACCGGCTCGCCGACCGGGCAGGTGATCGGGCAGGCCACCGTTCCAGTGACCGGGGCCTGGGACACCTTCACCACGGTCAGCGGCGCGATCACGAACCCGCCGTCCGGTACGCAACGGCTCTACCTGGTCTTCGCCGGGGGAGCGGGCGCGTTGTTCGACCTCGACTCGATCACGTTCGTGACGAACAACGCGGCGGCGGCCGAAGGCGAGAGTTACACGTCGCAGTCGGGCGTCGGGATCGCCACGCATACTCCGGCGACCGGGGGCAGGACGCTCGGCTTCGTGGAGAACGGCGACTGGGCGGCGTACGCCGGGATCAGCACCACCGGCGCGGTCGGCTTCTCCGCCCGGATCTCCTCGAACGGGGTCGGCGGCACGATCCAGATCCGCTCCGGTTCCCCGACCGGTACGCAGCTCGGTGCGGTCGCCGTGCCGGTGACCGGCGGCTGGGAGACCTTCCAGACGGTGTCGACGACGCTCACCGGTTCCGCCTCCGGCCCGCTGTACCTGGTCTTCACCGGTGGCAGTGGCGCCCTCTTCGACCTCGACAACTTCACGCTGAACCGGCTCGGCAGCGGCGCCACCGGCGCTATCGTCGGGTTGGCGGGCAAGTGTGCCGACGTCGCCGGGGCGAACACCGCCGACGGCACCCACGTTCAGCTCTACACCTGCAACGGGACGAACGCGCAGCGGTGGGCGCCGGTCGGGCAGACCTGGCGGTCGCTGGGCAAGTGCCTGGACATCTCCGGCGGCAACACCGCCAACGGCACGGTCGTGCAGTTGTGGACGTGCAACGGGACCGGCGCGCAGAACTGGGTCGCGCAGGCCGACGGCACACTACGCAATCCGCAGTCGGGGCGGTGCCTCGACGTCCCCGGTGGCTCGATCGCCGACGCCACGCAGTTGATCATTTACGACTGCACGGCCGGCGCCAACCAGAAGTGGACGCTGCCATGAGAACTCTGCGAAGCATCCTCTGGTCGGTCGCGCTGGCGTCGACCTTGGTCGCCGGGGCCGAGACCGCCGCCTGTGCCGCCGACACGGCGTACGACGTGCTGGTGTTCAGCAAGACCGCGGGTTTCCGGCACGACTCGATCGCGGTCGGCGTCCAGACCATCCGGGACCTGGGGACGGCGAACAACTTCACCGTGACCGCCACGGAGGACGCCGCCGTCTTCACCGCGGGCACCTTGGCGCAGTACGAGGCGGTCGTCTTCCTCAACACGACCGGCGACGTGCTGGACGAGGCGCAGCAGACCGCCTTCGAGGCGTACATCCGCGGCGGGGGCGGGTTCGTCGGCGTCCACGCGGCGGCCGACACCGAGTACGGCTGGCCGTTCTACGGCGAGCTGGTGGGCGCGTGGTTCGCCTCGCATCCCGCGATCCAGTCCGCCACGATCAAGGTCGAGGACCGCGCGCACGCGGCCACCGCCGGGCTCGGCCAGACCTGGGTCCGTACCGACGAGTGGTACAACTACCAGACCAACCCACGGTCGACCGCGCACGTCCTGGCCAGCCTGGACGAGTCCAGCTACACCGGTGGTGGCATGGGCGCCGACCACCCGCACACGTGGTGCAAGACCGTCGGAAGTGGACGATCGTTCTACACGGGCAGCGGGCACACGCAGGCTGCGTACTCCGAGTCCGGGTTCCGGGCGCTCCTGCTCGGCGGCATCCGGTACGCCGCCCGCCGGGTCAACGCCGACTGCCGGCCGGAGTCGGGATACACCTCGCTGTATAACGGCTCCACCACGGGTTGGTCGCAGGCCGGGCCGGGCGGATTCGCCAACGCCGACGCGACGCTGAGCTCCTTCGACGGGATGGGCCTGTTCTGGTACTCGGCCCAGCAGTTCACCGACTACTCGCTCAAACTCGACTGGCGGCTGGCCGGTGACGACAACTCCGGGGTGTTCGTGGGCTTCCCGGCCTCGGCGGATCCCTGGTCGGCGGTGAACAACGGCTATGAGATCCAGATCGACGCGACCGACAGCGCGGATCGCACGACGGGGGCGGTCTACGGATTCCAGTCGGCCGACGTCGCGGCTCGTGACGCGGCCGTGAATCCGCCGGGAAGCTGGAACACGTTCGAGATCACGGTCTCCGGTGAGCGGCTGCAGGTATTCCTCAACGGGGTGAAGATCAACGACTTCACCAACACCGATCCCGCCCGATCGTTGGCCGGGTACATCGGCTTGCAGAATCACGGCACCGGCGACGACGCCTCGTTCCGCAACGTCCGGATCAAGCCGGCCGGCGTCGACCGCACCGTTCAGGCCGAATCCTTCAGCAGCGCCAGTGGGGTGTCGCCGTACGCGAAGAGCGGGGCGCACAACGGGCAGACGCTCGGCTTCGTCGACCCGGGCGACTGGGCGGCGTACGCCGGACTCGACCTGACCGGTGTCACGAGGTTCAAGGCGCGGGTGGTCTCCGGCGGGCCGGGCGGGGTGATCCAGATCCGCACCGGTTCGGCGACCGGAACGGTGCTGGGCACGGTCGCCGTCCCGAACACGGGCGGCTGGACGACCTTCGCCGACGTCAGTACGCAGCTTTCGGGCGTACCAAGTGGGGTGCAGACGCTCTATCTGACCTTCACCGGGACCGGCGGCGGGCTGTTCGACGTCGACGACTTCACGATCGCTCGCGCACCCGGCAGCGGGGCGATCACGGGGCCGGGCTGGAAGTGCCTCGACGTGAGCGGGGCCGGGACCGCCGACGGCACGAAGATCCAGCTCTGGACGTGCAACGGATCGGCGGCGCAGCAGTGGTCGCCGGTCGGGCAGACCTGGCGGGTGCTGGGCAAATGCCTGGACGTCGCCGGCGGCGGCTCCGCCGACGGAACCAAGGTCCAGCTGTGGACGTGCAACGGGACCGGCGCGCAGAACTGGGTTCCACAGACCGACGGCAGTCTGCGCAACCCGCAGTCCGGCAAGTGCCTCGACGCCGCGGGCGGGTCGACCGCCGACGGCACCCAGGCGCAGATCTGGACGTGCTCCGGCGGGGCCGCCCAACGCTGGAACCTGCCCTAGCCGGCTTGCCGTCCGCCATGGCGGTGCGGACGGCGAGTCGATCCGCCGGGGCGCCCGACGCCGACGGGCGCCCCGGCACCACCGAGAGAACGAGAGGAAAACGAGATGACCAGGCCGATCACACTTTTCACCGGCCAGTGGGCCGACCTGCCGTTCGAGGAGGTCTGCCGGCTGGCCGCCGAGTGGGGCTACGACGGGTTGGAGATCGCCTGCTGGGGCGACCACTTCGAGGTCGACCGGGCGCTGGCCGAGGACGACTACGTCGAGCGCAAGCTGGCGACGTTGGCCAAGCACAACCTGAAGGTCTGGGCGATCTCGAACCACCTCGTCGGGCAGGCCGTCTGCGATCATCCCATCGACGAGCGGCACCAGGGCATCCTGCCCGCCCGGATCTGGGGCGACGGCGAGCCGGAGGGCGTACGCCGCCGCGCGGCCGAGGAGATGAAGGACACGGCGCGGGCCGCTGCGAAGCTGGGCGTGTCCACAGTGGTGGGATTCACCGGCTCCTCGATCTGGCACACGGTCGCGATGTTCCCACCGGTTCCGCCGTCGATGATCGAGGCCGGGTACGCCGACTTCGCCGCCCGGTGGAACCCGATCCTCGACGTGTTCGACGAGGTGGGCGTACGGTTCGCGCACGAGGTGCATCCGAGCGAGATCGCCTACGACTACTGGACGACGAAGCGGACGCTGGAGGCGATCGGACACCGGCCGGCCTTCGGGCTCAACTGGGACCCGTCGCACATGGTCTGGCAGGACGTCGACCCGGTGACCTTCATCCTCGACTTCGCCGACCGGATCTACCACGTGGACTGCAAGGACACCAAGGTACGCGTGGGCGACGGCCGCCGTGGCCGGCTGTCGTCCCACCTGGGCTGGGCCGATTTGAGACGGGGCTGGGACTTCGTCTCGACCGGTCACGGCGACGTGCCGTGGGAGGACTGCTTCCGGGCGCTCAACTCGATCGGGTACGCCGGCCCGATCTCGGTCGAGTGGGAGGACGCCGGAATGGACCGTCTCGTCGGCGCGGCCGAGGCGGTCGGCTTCGTCCGGCGGCTGGCGTTCGACGCCCCGTCGGCCGCCTTCGACTCCGCGTTCAGCTCGGACGCCGGGTGACGCCCCGCCACGTTGGTCCGCTTTGGCGGGGATCAATGGTGTGATCTGTCAACTTTTTGAATGCCATGTGACAAGACGGCAAACCCTTCGGAGGATGCGGCGGCCCCCGGCGTGAGCGGAGTCTCAAATGGTCACTCCGGGGAGGTCCGTCGCCATGCCCACGTCCAGCGGTGCCGCGCCGGTGCGGGAGCCGGTGCCGCATGTCCGGCGCAGCCCGCTGCGGTCCATCCGCGTACGCCTGCTGCTGCCGATCGGCATAGCCACCGTCGGCATGACCGTCCTGGGCGTGCTGCAGAGCGGCACGGCGCTGGACACCGCCCGGGAGGGTCAGCGGGCGCGGACGCTGGCCTGGGGCCTGACCGCGACGGTCAAGCTCAACCACCAGGTCGAGCAGGAGATCGCCGAGACCGCCGACCTGCTGCTGCGCGGCGGCACGACCGGCCGGCAGTTGTTGACCGCGCAGCAGGCGCGCACCGACGCCGCGGTGGCGAACTACGACCAGGCGGCCACGGCGGTCGCGAAGCTGACGCCGGATCTGGCGACCGCGGTGGCGGCGGCTCGCAGCGAACTGGCCAAGCTGGCACTGGCCCGGGACATCGCACTGCACCCGGAGAAGGAGGAGGACGACCAGGCGCTGTTCGACTCCAGCCACTCCGGTTCGCCCGACGACGGTACGCCGGAGGCGGCCTACGACGACCTGACGCACGCCCTGGTCGCGGTGGCGGAAACGATCGCAGCCGAACCGATGGCCCCCGCGCTGGCCGAGAACGCCCGGATCGTCGCGACGCTCAGCGCGGCCGAGCACCGGGCCGCCGAGGAGCGGAGTTTGCTGCGGGAGGTCTTCGGCCGCGGCAAGTTCCAGCCCGGTGAACTGGCCGAACTGGCCGAGCTGCGGGGCTCGGAGTCGGACCGGATCGCGCAGTTGGCCAACATCGCCTCCGCCGACACCCGTCAGCGGTACGCCGCCGCGGTGCAGGGACCCGACGTGGAGCAGGCCACCCGGCTGGTCGAAGGGGCGCTGCGGTACGAGAGCCAGCCCGACGCGCTGAAGGTCGACCCGGACACCTGGTACATCGCGCAGACCAATGCGATGCGGCAGGTGTACCTGTTCCAGCTAGAGGTGATCTCCTTGCTGGAGACCGACGCGGCCGTCCTCGAAGCCGACTCGCGCAACGAGTCCACGCTGATCACGGCGGTGACCGCTGCGCTCGTCGCGGCGAGCCTGGGCGCGGCGGTGGCCCTCGCGATCCAGACCAGCCGCCGCTTGCGGCAATTGCGCCGGGGCGCTCAGCAGGTGACCAGCACCGAACTGCCGGAGGCGATCGCCGAGGTGAGTTCGGCGCCCAGCCCCCAGACGGTCCGTGACGTCGAACAGTCCTCTCAGGAGCGGGTGACGGCGTGGCTCGCTCCCGGCGCGGATGAGATCGGGGAACTGAGTTCGGCGTTGTCGGGACTGCATCGGCAGGCTCTGCGGCTCGCCGCCGACCAGGCCTTGCTGCGGATGGACGTGGCACGGATCTTCGTCGCGCTGTCCCGTCGAGGGCAGACCCTGGTCCACCGGCAACTCCAACTGCTCGACGAGTTCGAACGCGTGGAGACCGATCCGGACACCCTCAGCCGGCTGTTCCAGCTCGACCACCTCGCCGCCCGGATGCGGCGCAACGAGGAGAACCTGCTCGTACTCGCCGGAGCCGAGCCCGGCCGGGCCTTCGTCGAGCCCGAACAGCTGGCTGACGTGGTCATGGCGGCGGCGGCCGAGATCGAGCAGTACGACCGGATCGACGCGAGTTCGCTCGCCGAGCTGTGGATCGACGCGACCGCCGTCGGCGACCTGGTCCATCTCTTGGCGGAGCTGCTGGAGAACGCGGTGGTCTTCTCTCCGCCCGGCAGCAAGATCCAAGTCGCTACACATAGGACTGTCGACGACCTGACCATCACCGTCTACGACCACGGCATCGGAATCAGCCCCGAACAGCTGGCCGAGCTGAACGAACAGCTGCGCCGCCCGGCCGTGCTCACCGGTGAACTGGCCAGCCGGATGGGCCTGCTGGTCGTCGCCCGTCTCGCGCAGCGGCTGCGCGTACAGGTCGAGCTGCGGAGCGCGCCGTCCGCGGGCACGGTGGCCCTCGTCAAGCTGCCGAACCGCATGCTGCTGCCGGCCCACGCCGTGAACCGCAAACCCCGGCCCGTCTCCGGTCCGCCCAGCCCGCCCCCTCCGCCCGGAGTAGCCCGGGGCCGGGCCACCGTGGTCGCCGCCGCGGCGACCGGCGTGATCGATCCCGACCTGGCCCGTGCCCGTCTGTCCAGCCTCGCCTCCGGCCTCGCCGCAGCCCAGCGGCACGCTCCACCGCCGGTCTAGCACCCGTAAAGAAAGAGAACAGCATGTCCCCTGAGACGACCACCTCCGACTCGGCCAGCCTGGACTGGTTGCTCACCGCCTTCGCCCGGCGCGTGCCTGACATCGTTTCCGCCCTCGCCGTCTCGGTCGACGGCCTCGCCCTCGCCGCCACCGAGGGCCTGCCGCTCGACGAGGCCGACCGGCTCGCCGCCATCACCAGCGGCCTGGTCAGCCTCACGGTCGGCGCGTCCACGGTCCTGACGACCGGGCGGGTACGCCAGACGGTGGTCGACATGGACGGCGGCGTACTGCTGATCATGGCCGTCGGCGACCGGGCGCACCTCGCGGTGCTCGCCGCGCCCGGCTGCGATCTCGGGCAGACCGGATACGAGACGGCTGTGCTCGCGCAGCGGGTCGCGGTCGCACTCGAACCGGGCGCACGCGTACCGGGACAGCTGTGAACGCACGCCGGGCGGTCGCCGCTCTCCTGTCGCTCCTGGCCCTGACGCTGGCCGGGGCGACCGGCTGCGCCCAGCCCAAGCTCGACGCCCGGCTCCAGCTGTGGCACCACGGTCAGCTGACCATCGGCACCGGCCCGACCAACGGCGTGTTCAACCAGCTCGGCAGCGGGTACGCCGACGTCGTGAACCGGCACCTGACCGGGTTCGAGGCGGTGTCGATGCCGACCAACGGGGCCTTGGAGAACCTGCATCGGCTCGCCCGCGGCGACATCGACGTGGGCTTCACGTACGCCGACGTCGCCGGTGACGCCGTGACCGGCAAGGGCTCGTTCGCCGGATCACCGGTGCAGGTGCGGGCGCTGGCCCGGATGTTCACGGCGTACATGCACGTCGTGGTGCGTCCGGGGACGGGCGTCCGGACGCTGGCCGATCTGCGGGGCAAGCGGGTGGCGACGGGGCCGGCCGGTTCCGGCACCGAGATCCTCGCACTGCGGATGCTGACGGCGGCCGGTCTGGATCCCGCCAAGGACGTGCAGCGGGTCACCGCCTCGCTCAGTCAGATGACGACGACCTTCGCCGCCGGGCAACTGGACGCCTTCTTCTGGACCGCCGGTCAGCCGGTGGTCGGCCTCACCGCCCTGTTCGGCAAGCTGCCCGGCCGGGTCGCCCTCCTGCCGACCGACGCCCTGGTGGCCGTCCTCGACAAGGACTACCCCGGGGCGTACACGGCGGCGACCATCCCGAAGGACGCCTACGGCCTCAGCGCGGATGTGGCGACCGTCGCGGTCCCCTGCTTGCTGGTGACGTCGCCCAGCCTGCCCACGGAGGTGGGGTACGAGCTGACCCGGCTGCTCTTCGAGCATCAGGACGAGCTGGCGGCGGTGCACTCCGAGGGCAGGAACATCAACCGTGACGTGGCCTGGAAGACCGACCCCGTGCCGCTGCACCCCGGTGCTCGCGGCTACTACGGCGTGTGAGGTACCCTCGATTCATGCGTTATCAGCAGAGCACGACGACGCCGGGCATCCCGGCGGCTTTCGTGCTGGCTGACGCGGCGTTCACACGCTGACGCATTAGTCGATCGAAACGGCTCCGGGCCAGTCCCGGAGCCGTTTTCGTGCTCTCTGGACGGCCTTGGGCGTACCCCTAGGAGGAGAGAGCGATGAACGACCACCGCAAGCTGGGCCGTGAGCTGGAGCTGTTCCACTCGGACCCGCTCGTCGGCGCGGGCCTGCCGATCTGGCTGCCGGCCGGCGCGGCCGCGCGTCACGCGGTCGAGGAGTACATCCGCGAGGAGGAACGCCTCGCCGGATACCAGCACGTCTATTCGCCGCCGATGGCCAAACACGAGATGTACGTGCGCTCGGGGCACGTGGCGAAGTTCGCCGACGACATGTTCCCGCCGATGGCCGACAGCGACGCCCCGGAGAGCGAGGCGCTCGTGCTGCGGCCGAGCATGTGCCCACACCACGCGATGGTGTTCGCCGCGCGCGGCCGGTCCTATCGAGAGCTGCCGGTACGCGTCGCGGAGCTGGGCGGCCAGTATCGCGCCGAGCGTTCCGGGGTGCTGTCGGGCCTGTCGCGAGTACGCGCGATCTCGCTCAACGACGCGCACGTGTTCTGTCGCGTCGATCAGGTGGGTGCCGAGGTCGCCGACATGCTCGCCTTGATCAAGCGGGCGCACGCCGCGTTGGGGTTCTCCGTCCACTCCTACCGGCTGTCCTTGCGCGGCGAGAAGTTCCTGGGCGAATCCGAGGTCTGGGACGCGGCCGAGGGGATGCTGCGCGACGCGCTGATCGCCGAAGGCGTCTCGTTCTTCGAGGCGCCGGGCGAGGCCGCGTTCTACGGGCCGAAGATCGACCTGCAGATTCACGACGTGCAGGGGCGGGAGCTGTCGCTGGCCACCATCCAGGTGGACTTCGCGCAGCCGGAGCGGTTCGATCTGGCCTATGTGGACAGCGAGGGCGTGAAGCAGCGCCCGGTCATGGTGCACCGCAGCATCATCGGCAGCCTGGAACGGCTGTTCGCTCACCTGATCGAAGTCCACCAAGGCGCCTTCCCCGCCTGGTACGCCCCGGTGCAGCTCGCCGTCGTGCCGATCGGGGAGGCGCAGCGGGACGCCGCCTGGGCGCTGCACGACCGGGCTTCCCGGTCGGGGCTTCGGGTCGAGGTCCTGGAGGAGGGCTCACTGTCGTTGCGCGTACGCGAAGCCGCCCAGCGCAAGATCCCCTATGCCGCCGTCATCGGGGCCAGGGAAGCGGCGGCGGGTGCGGTCGCGCTGCGACTCCGCGACGGGCGGTCGCTCGATCCGCAGCCGGTGGGGGAGGCGCTGGACCTCATCCAGTCCGTCGTCGCCGCTCGCTCGGTCGCCCTGTTGCCCTGACCCCTCTTCGCCCTACCCGCGTCGCGTTTATGGCGCTGGATCAGGGTTCTCGGTCGAATCATCGGTCAAGATTCGACCCGGAACCCTGATCCAGCGCCCACAGCGGAGGCGGCCGAAGGACTCAGCCGGCGAGGACGCAGGCGGCGCCCGCCACCTCGGCGACGGCCACAGGAGTCGCCGGTACGCCGGTCGCCTGGTCGATCGGGGCGACCGTGATCGTGCCGCTGTCCTGATTGGCGATGTAGAGGAGGTCGCCGATGATCGCGAAGTGCCGAGGCCAGCGGCCACCGGTGGGCACGTCGGTGACCGGGGTCAGCCCGTCCGGGGTGACCGCGAAGACGGTGACGCAGTCCGTGCCGCGATTGGCGACGTAGACGAACCGGCCGTCCGCCGAGCATTCGATGTGACTCGGGTAGTTGCGTTCGGCGGGCGGCTCGACCGTGGCGGCCACCTTGCCGACCTGTACGAGCCCGTCGCCCTGCGGCTGATAGACGAGGACGCTGGAGTCCAGTTCGGCCGAGACGTAGACGGTGCCGCTGGTGGGGTGGAACGCGATGTGCCGGGGGCCGCTGCCCGCGTCGGCGGGGATCTCGCGGACGGGAAGGATCGCGCCGTCCGGGCTCAGGGCGTACTCGTGGATCTGGTCGGTGCCGAGGTCGGTGACGTAGAACGAGGTCCCCGACGGCCGGTACGCGATCATGTGCGCGTGCGGGCCCTCCTGCCGCTCGGGGTCGGGCCCGCTGCCGCCGTGTTCGAGGAGGTCACGGCGTCCGCCCAGGGAGCCGTCCTCGTTGATCGGGTGGACGCTGACCGAGCCGCCGGCGTAGTTCGCCGTCACGAGGAACTTCCCGGTCGGGTCGACGACGAGGTGGCAGGGGTCGGCCCCGCCGGTCCACTGCTGGCCGAGCGAGGTGAGCAGACCGTGATCCGAGCGCGCGAACGCCTCGACGCCGCCGGTCGACTCACTGACGGCGTAGAGGTTGGCCTTCACGGCGTCCCAGGCGAGGAAGGACGGATCGATCGCGGTCGCGGGAGGATGCGCCTCGGTGAGCGCACCGGTCGAGGGGTCCTGTTCGTAGCAGCGGATGCCGCCGCCGGTCGAGGTGTACGCGCCCACGTAGATCAGCATTCCGTCAGCGTACCGGTTGATCATCGAGGTGATTGACATGTGACCAGATGGTCACCTATCTTGGCAGTATGCCCGGCGAGAACGGTGACGACCTGGTGTTCAAGGCGCTGGCCGATCCGACCCGGCGCCTGCTGCTCGACCGCCTCTTCGAGCAGGACGGCCGGACGCTCGGCGACCTCGAGGCCGAGGTGCCCGAGATGACGAGATTCGGCGTGATGAAGCACCTGAAACTGCTGGAAGAGGCCGGGCTCGTCGTGACACGACGGCGGGGGCGGGAGAAGTTGCACTACCTGAATCCCGTGCCGATCCGGATGATCCACGACCGCTGGATCACCAAGTACACCGCGGGGCCGGCGGCGGCCCTGATCGACCTGAAGAAACGGCTGGAGGGCACGACATGAGCACCACCATTGAGTCCACACAGGTCTACCAAGTCTTCATCAAGGCGAGTGCCGAGCAGATCTGGCAGGCGATCGTCGACCCCGAGCTGACCGTGCAGTACTTCCACGGCGTACGCATCGCCGTCACCGCCGACGAGCGCCGGAGCAGCATGGCCGGCGACGGCGTCGCCAACGGCAGTCGCGTACTGGAGTTCGATCCGCCTCGCCGCCTCGTCCACGAGTGGTCGTCGTACTACGACGAGGAGATGGCCAAGGAGCCGTTCAGCCGGGTGACCTGGGAGATCGAGCCGCAGGACGGCGGCTACTGCCTCCTGACCCTGGTCCACGACCAGTTGGCGGGCTCGCCGAAGACGGCGGCCAGCGTGGGCGGCCGGGGGTGGATGTTCGTCCTGTCCGGGCTCAAGACGCTGGTGGAGACCGGGAAGGGCCTGGCGTAGGCGGTTCGCTTTGTTCGGGACTTTTATTGACAAGAATATTTAGTAAAGAATAGCGTTCTTTCTATGTCCCGAACCCTGCTTCGCGGCGCTCTGGCCCTGAGCGCCGCACTCACTCTCGCCGCCGGACTGGCGACCGCACCGGCAGCGCCGCCGGCCGCGGCCGCGGTCGGCGCGCTCACCTGGTCCGACGAGTTCACCGGGGCGGCCGGCACCGCGCCCAGCTCGGCCCGGTGGGCGTACGACGTCGGCGGCGCCGGCTGGGGCAACAACGAGCTGGAGTACTACACCACCAGCACCAGCAACGCCGCCCTCGACGGCAACGGCAACCTCGTGATCACCGCCCGCGCGGGCAACCCGTCCGGCTACAGCTGCTGGTACGGCAGCTGTCAGTACACCTCGGCCCGGCTGAAGACGCAGGGGAAGTTCACCCAGGCGTACGGGCGGTTCGAGGCGCGCATGAAGATCCCGCGCGGGCAGGGGCTGTGGCCCGCGTTCTGGATGCTCGGCGACAACATCGGCAGCGTCGGCTGGCCGAACAGCGGCGAGATCGACATCATGGAGAACGTCGGCTTCGAGCCGTCCACAGTGCACGGCACGATCCACGGACCGGGCTACTCCGGCTGCTGCGGCCTCAGCGGCGGCTACACGCTGCCCGGCGGTCAGGCCTTCGCCGACGCCTTCCACACCTTCGCCGTGGACTGGGAGCCCGGCGCGGTGACCTGGTATGTCGACGGCATCCAGTACTCCCGGCACACCTCGGCCGAGACGAACGGCAACCCGTGGGTCTTCGACCACCCGTTCTTCCTGATCCTCAACGTCGCGGTCGGCGGCAACTGGCCCGGTTCGCCGAACGCCTCGACGGTCTTCCCGCAGACCATGACGATCGACTACGTCCGGGTCTACTCGTGGACGACCGGCGGCACTCGGGTCGGCGCCATCACCGGATACGGCGGCAAGTGCGTCGACGTGGCCTCGGCCGGCACGGCGAACGGCACGAAGATCCAGCTGTGGACCTGCAACGGCACCAACGCGCAGCAGTGGACCATCGGTACGGACGGCACCATCCGGGCGTTGGGCAAGTGCCTCGACGTCTCGGGCGGCGGCACCGCCGACGGCACCAAGGTCCAACTCTGGGACTGCAACGGCACGGCAGCGCAGAAGTGGACCTACACCGCCGGGCGTGACCTGGTGAATCCGCAGTCCAACAAGTGCCTCGACGCCACGGGCGTCAGCTCGGCCGACGGCACTCCGCTGCAGATCTGGACCTGCGGCGGCGGCGCCAACCAGAAGTGGAACCTGCCCGCCTGACCTTGCCCCCAGCGTGATCATTGCGTCAGCCACGCTGCTTCGGGCGGCGAAATGCCCGTTCAAACAGCATGGGTGACGCAATGATCACGCCGGACGGAGGCGGCGGAGGCGGCGGAGACGGTGGAGGAAGGGCCGGAGGACCGGCTGCCCGAGCAGGATGCCGAGGAAGACCAGGACGATGCCGAGGAGCTGGGGTGTGCCGAGGGATTCGCCGGCGACGATCGCGCCGAGCAGCACTCCGGTGATCGGGTTCAGCAGTCCCACCAGTCCGACCGTTCCGGCGCTCAGGTGGCGTAGTCCGGTGAACCAGGCCGCGAAGGCGACGGCGGTCGCGACGACCGTCACGTACGCGAACCCGAGGAGCGCCGGTGCGTCCAGGGCGGGTGGCGTGCCCTCGACGGCCACGGCGAACGGCAGGAGGACCAGTCCACCGGCGACGAGCTGCCAGGAGGTCAGGGAGAACACGTCGAGGTCGCGGCTCCACTTCTTGGCCAGCACGTAGCCCAGCGACGACATCGTCATCGCGGCGACCGACGCCAGTACGCCGCCGAGATTCACCGACGCCCCGCCGTCGAGGACCATGAGGCCGACGCCGGCGATGCCGATCCCGGCTCCGGCCAGCTGGGCCACCCGAGGCCGGTCCGCGAGTGCCGACCAGGCGAGCAGCATCATCACGACCGGCGAGGTCGCCATGATCGTCGCCGCGACGCTGGTCGGCAGGAGTTGGGCGGCCACGTAGATCAACGCGAAGAAGGCGCCCACGTTCAACGTGCCCAGGACGAGCGACTTCCACCACCAGGATCCGTGCGGCAGCGTCCGGCGTACGAGCAGCAGGAGCAGTCCGGCGGGCAGGGCCCGGATCGCGGCGCCGTAGAGCGGGAAGTCGGCCGGTAGGAACTGGTGGGTCACGAAATAGTTCGAGCCCCACGCCACCGGTGCGATCGCGGTGACGAGCGCCCAGCGCGTTGTAGCTTCCATGGAAGCTAGTTTAGCTTCCGGGGAAGCTATTGTGTAGGGCGTGACAGATCTCGATCGGGTGGCCCGCATCCAGCAGGCCTGGGCGCGCGAGCGGCCGGATCTCGACGTCTCCCCGCAGGGCGTCATCGGGCGGCTGCACCGCCTCGCCGCCGAGCTGACCGAGCAGCTGACCGTCGTCTATCACCGGTACGGTCTCGGCGAGGGTGAGTTCGACGTCCTCGCCACGCTGCGCCGAGCGGGTGAGCCCTTCGAGCGAGCGCCCGGAGAGTTGGCCGCGCACACCATGGTCACGACGGGTGCGATGACCAAACGCATCGATCGGCTCGAACGCGCTGGGCTCGTCGCCCGGCGGCCCAGTCAGACCGACGGCCGGGGCCGGGTGGTCGCGTTGACCCCGGCCGGGCGGGAACTGATCGACCAGGCGTTCGCCGAGCACATGCGCAACGAACGCCGGCTGGTCGATCTCCTGACCCCCGAGCAGGCCACTCAGCTGGAGTCGTTGCTCACCACCTGGCTGGCCTGTTTCGAAACGCCGCTCCCGGCCCGGGACACCACGGACTGACGTTACGAGCGGCGGACGCGTGGACCGCGTACCAGTGCGGATTGGGCGGCCGCCGCGGGCCGCAAGCCGCCGTCGGCGAGCAGGCGCGCGACCGGAAGCGTCGCGGCCCCGAGCGCCACGGCGTCGGGCCCGAGCTCGCACAGGGTGATGGTGGTCTGGGCGAACGGCAGTTTGAGGGCGTGTTCGGCGGCGGCCGCGCGGATCTCCGGCAGCCAGCGGCCGCCGAGCGCGGTGCCCGCCCAGCCGCCCAGCACGATGCGCTCGGGGTTGAACAGGTTGATCAGCGTCGCGATGCCCGCGCCGAGGTAGCCGACCGTCTGGGTCAGGACCTCGCGGGCGGTGGGCGACGAGTCGGCCGCCGCGATCAGCGAGCCGATCGCCGACTCCTCGTCGATCCCGGGCGCGCCCTGGCCGTTCGCGTCGCGGTAGCGGTCCAGGATGCCTTCCGCCCCGACATAAGCCTCCAGGCAGCCGAGCGCGCCGCAGCGGCAGCGGCGCCCGCCGTAGACCAGCGTGGTGTGCCCCCACTCGCCCGCGCTGCTCCGGGAGCCGCGGTAGCTCGCGCCGTCGGCCACCACGGCCGCGCCGACACCCGACCCGACCAGCGCGATGACCGCGTGCTGGGTGCCCCGGCCCGCGCCGAACCACATCTCCGCCTGGCCCAGGGTCTTCGCGCCGTTGTCGATGTGGACGGGGATCTGCGTGCCCGCGCGCAACATCGTGCCGATGGGTACGCCGTCCGCCCAGCCCAGGTGCTGAGCGTGGACCAGGCCCTCCTCGCCGGAGTCGACGACCCCGGGGAAGGCCACCCCGACGCCGAGCACTGTGGACTGATCGACCCCCGCCTGGGCGCAGACGGCGGTGATGCCTTCGAGGATGTGCGCCACCGTGACGCTGGGTTCCAGCTGGTTGGGCTCGATCGGATAGTCGGCCTTGGCCAGCGCCGCCATCGACATGTCGAACAGCTCGACGGTCACCCGGGTCTCCCCGACGTCCACGCCGATGACATGGCCGAAGCTCGGCGCCACCCGCAGCAGTACGCGCGGGCGGCCGCCGTCGGACTCGACCGAGCCGGCCTCCTCGACCAGGCCCTCCTCGAGGAACTCGGCGACCAGCGTGCTCACGCTCGCCGGGGACAGCGAGGTGAGCTGCGTCAGCTCATGCCGGCTCAGCGGCCCGTCCAGGTAGATCTTCGAGAGCAGGACTGCCCTGTTCGACCGGCGCATGTCACGCACCGTCGCCCGTCTCGCCACCATGTGTGCAACCCACCTCTGCGTTCGAGGAACGTCTCAGCATGCCCCAGACCTTGATTTTATGATATGAAATAAGTCTCAAAGTAGAGGCGTGTAGATATCTCGGTGTCACCTCGCCCCGAGGTGGTCGCACGCGACGAAACGGCGCCCGCTCGACCGGTCTCTGCCTTCGGACCGGTCGGCGGGCGCCACTGTCTTTCGTGTGACCTTGCGGGTGCTAGGTCAGGGGAGGGTCCACTTCTGGTTGGCGGTTCCGCCGCAGGTCCAGATCT
This sequence comes from Hamadaea sp., assembly GCA_013361475.1. GTDB lineage: Bacteria > Actinomycetota > Actinomycetes > Mycobacteriales > Micromonosporaceae > Hamadaea. The sequence goes on along the minus strand of JABFYB010000661.1, from coordinate 10,982 downwards.
GCAGCGGGGTGCCGTCGGCCGAACTCGGCCCGGTGGCGTCGAGGCACTTGTTCGCCTGCGGATTCACCAGGTCGTTCCCGGCGGTGTAGGTCCATTGCTGGGCGCCGGAGCCGTTGCAGTCCCAGATCTGCACCTTGGTGCCGTTCGCGGTGCCGCCGCCCGAGACGTCCAGGCACTTGCCCAACGCCCGGATGGTCCCGTCGGTGCCGACGGTCCACTGCTGCGCGTTGGTGCCGTTGCAGGTGTAGAGCTGCACCTGGGTGCCGTTCGCGGAGTTCGCCGCCGCCACGTCCACACACTTGCCGCCGTACCCGGTGATCGCGCCGACCCGCGTACCGCCGCCGGACTGCGTACCGGACCAGGTGAAGGTGGCCGACGTCTTGGTGGGCAGACTGTAGGTGAACGACTGCGCGCCCCAGGTGACCTTCAGCGTCTGCGTGCTGCCCGTGTTGTTGTACGCGATGAGCGCCTTGCTGCCGTCCGCGTTCTTCCAGGCGACGTTCGGGACCGAGCTGTTGGCGGTGGAGTCGATGCGTACCGCGCCGGGCTTCACGAACTTCGTCAGGTGACCCATGGTGTAGTACTCGATCGTGTAGTCGACCTGCCCGCTACGGGAGTCTCCGTTGTGGACGGTGACCAGGCCGGTGCAGGTGCCGCAGCCGCCCGAGTGGGGGCCGTGGTTCTGGTCGACCGCCAGGCTCCACTTCACCCAGGACCGGTCCCAGTTCCGGGTGTAGTCGATCATGTTCAGCATGTCCTCGGTCTGCTGATTGGCGATCCAGGTGCCGCCCGAGTGCTCGGTCATGTACGCGTTGACGCCCGGGTACTGGTTGTGGATCGTCGTCTGCAGGTTGACGTCGCCGCCGTAGCCGTGCCAGGCGATGCCGCCGAAGAGGGAGTCACCGCGTACGGCGGAGTCGGCCAGCGGGACCGAGCCGAGGTCGTTGTAGTTGCCCCAGTTGTAGTCGAGGACCAGCGTCTTCGTGGTCAACCCGGCCGCCCGTAGCGCCGGCCACAGGTTGGTCTTCATGAAGTACTGCAGGCCGCTGCCGTTCCAGTTCATCGAGGCGTACGTGGTTCCCGCGCCGCAGCAGGTCGGCTCGTTCTGCACCGAGATGTAGTCGACGTGGATCCCCTGCGCCTCGTACGCCTGCAGCGTCTTGACGAAGTACTGGGCGTACGCCGGGTAGTACTGCGACATCAGCCAGCCCTGGTCGATGAAGTTGTTGTTGTCCTTCATCCAGGCCGGGGCGCTCCACGGGACCATCATCAGCTTGACGCCGTTGGGGTTGAGCTGGCGCGCCTGTTTGGTCAGCGGCACGACGTCGGCGAGGTCGTGGCTGATCGAGAAGTCGTTCAGGTCGCAACAGGTGTCGTCGTAGGAGTAGTTGTACCGGGCGAGGTCGGAGGCGCCCATCGGGTTACGCAGGAAGCTCAGCCCGATCCCGTCGGTGGGGGAGAAGAGCTTGCGCATGACGTCGTCGCGGGTGGCCGTGCTGATGACGCCCCCGTCGAGCAGGTACGCCGCGGTGTCGGTGAACGACGCGCCCGCGCCCTCGAACTGCTGGTAGGTCACGTTCTCGTTGACGGTGACGGTCTGGCTGCCGGCCGGGCTGCTCGCCGCGTACGCCACCGGCGTCTGCTGCTGCAGACCCCGGGTGACGGTGCGGCCGCCGGAGTCCGACGTCGTGGTCAGCCAGACGTTCACGGTTTCTCCGGCGGCCTGCGCCGGGACGGGTCCGAGCAATCCGGCAACCACGACGAGGGCCGCCAAGGCGGCCAGTCTGGGCATGCTTCCGGTCCTGGACGGAGACATGGATGTGCCTTTCTGCGGGGGATTCGGCGGTGACGGCCTCCGCCGTCCCGCGCAGCAGGCACGGCGTACCTCGCAGGAAACCCGCAGCTCGCGGGCCCGCCACCCAGTCACCATCGCGGTGTCCTGCCCGACATCCATCGATGGAACCTTCTGTGAGCGGAACTGTAAACACGGTGTTCCGAAGAAGTCAACGCTTGACACGTCGAACGATCGGGCCTTAAATCGCATCACGAAATAAGCCCGGAGAGCGCTCTATCAGGCGCCACCAGCTCCCCGGGCCTCCCCCGCAGAGTTCCTCTTGAACGCGCCCGTGAAGGGGTGGAGTTGATGCGCAACCTGCACAAAATCGGTGCCGCGGCGCTCTCCGTGGCACTGCTCACCGCGGTCGCCGCGTGTGGCGACGACGGCGGTAGCTCCGGCAGCGGCGGCAAGGTCAAGCTCGTCGTCGCGACGTTCGGCGAGTTCGGATACAAGGACCTCTACGCCGAATACATGAAGGCCCACCCGGACATCGAGATCACCGAGCGGGTCACCAAGGCCGAGGACCACCACAAGAATCTCGCGGCGCACCTGGCCACCGGGCAGGGCGCGGCCGACATCGAGGCGATCGAAGAGGGCTGGATCGGCCAGTTCAAGGCGACCCCCGACAAGTTCGTGAACCTCATCGACCTCGGCGCCAACGACATCAAGTCGCAGTGGCCGGACTGGAAGTGGCAGACCTCGGTCGGCAAGAACGGCGCCCAGATCGGCTTCGGCACCGACGTCGGCGGCCTGGCGATGTGCTACCGGACCGACCTGTTCGCCAAGGCGGGCCTGCCCACCGACCGGGACCAGGTCTCGGCGCTGTGGAAGGACTGGGACGGCTACATCACGGCCGGCAAGAAGTACGCCGCCGCGAAGATCCCGAACTCCGCGTTCATGGACGGCCCGACCGTCATGTACCGCTCGGTGCTCGGCCAGTTCGACCAGGGCCTCTACGACAACCAGGACAACGTGATCGTCGAGACCAACCCGTCGGTGCGCGCCGCCTTCGACAAGACCGTCGAGGCGATCAACGCGGGTCTGTCGGCGAAGATCGCGGCCTGGTCGGCCGACTGGAACGCCGGATTCCAGAAGGGACGGTTCGCGACCATCGCCTGCCCGTCCTGGATGATGGCGTACATCCAGGAGCAGGCCAAGGACGCGGCCGGCAAGTGGGACATCGCCAAGATCCCCGGCGGCGGCGGCAACTGGGGCGGCTCCTTCCTGACCCTGCCCAAGCAGGGCAAGCACCAGAAGGAGGCGTACGAGCTGGCGAAGTGGCTGACCAGCCCGGAGCAGCAGGCCAAGGTCTTCCGCAAGGCGGGCAACTTCCCGTCGACCGTCACGCTGTACCAGGACCCGGTCATCACCGACTTCAAGAACCCGTTCTTCAACAACGCGCCGGTCGGCAAGATCTTCTCCGAGTCGATCACGACGATGAAGGCGCAGTACCTCGGGCCGAAGGCCGGTGACATCAACACCGCCATCCAGAACGGCCTGACCCGTGTGGAGCAGGGCAAGCAGACGCCCGACGCCGCCTGGAAGCAGGCGCTGGAGGAGATCAAGAAGATCGTCTGACGCCACCCCTGAGCTGATCGGCCTCGGTCCCGACGCCCGGACCGGGGCCGGTCATCCCACTGGTCGTCCCGTTTGGAAATCCCGAGGAGCCCCTGGTGAAATCGTGGCTGCACCGGGCGGATGTGAAGGCGTCGCCCTACCTCTACATCTCGCCGTTCTACCTTCTGTTCGGACTGTTGGGCGCGTTCCCGCTGGTCTACACGGCCTGGGTGTCGCTGCACGACTGGAGTCTGCTGGAGGACGAGCATCCGTTCGTCGGACTGGCGAACTACAAGGCTCTCTTCGCGGACTCGCTCTTCTGGAACGCGCTCGGCAACACCGCGTCGATCTGGGTCATCTCGACCGTTCCGCAGCTGCTGTTCGCCATCCTGCTCGCGCACATCCTCAACAACCGGCTCCGCGGCCAGACACTGTGGCGTACCGGGCTGTTGCTGCCCAACGTGACCAGCGTGGTCGCGGTCGCGATCATCTTCGGCCAGCTCTTCGGCCGGGACTACGGCATGATCAACTGGGTGCTCGGCCAGTTCGGCATCGGGCACATCGACTGGCAGGCCGGCACCGCCACCTCCCACATCGCCATCTCGGCGATGATCATCTGGCGCTGGACCGGCTACAACGCGCTGATCTACCTGGCGGCGATGCAGGCCGTGCCGGACTCGCTGCACGAGGCCGCGATCCTCGACGGCGCCACCTCGATGCAGCGCCTGTGGCGGATCACCATCCCGTCGATCCGGCCCACCATCATCTTCACCGTCATCGTCTCCACCATCGGCGGTCTCCAGGTCTTCGCCGAACCGCTGCTGTTCGGCGGCGGCGGCCTCACCGGCGGCTCCGACGGGCAGTTCCAGACCCTGGCGCTCTACCTCTACCAGGCAGGCTTCGGCCGGTTCGACTTCGGCTACGCCTCGGCGACCGCCTGGCTCATGTTCCTCGTCATCGTCCTCGCCGCGATGCTGAACTTCCTGCTCACCCGACGCATCCGGAGGGCCTGATGTCGACCACGACGCCCACCGTCCCGCCCCGGACCCGCCGCCCGGTGAGCGAGGTCTACAAGCAGAAGACCCGCGTACGCCCGATCGGGTTCATCCGGCGGGCGCACCCGCTGACCTACCTGACCCTGATCGCGTTCCTGTTCTTCTCGGCGTTCCCGCTGTACTACAGCCTCATTGTCGCCTCGATGGACAACTCGGCGCTCGGCCAGGTGCCGCCGCCGCTGTTCCCCGGTACGCACCTCGTCGAGAACATCCGCCGGGTCTTCGACACCGTCGCGTTCGGCAAGGCGCTGATCAACTCGGTGATCGTCTCCTCGGTCATCACCTTCAGCGTCGTGCTGTTCTCGTCGCTGGCCGGATTCGCCTTCGCCAAACTGCGCTTCCGCGGCCGGCCCGCGCTCTACGTCGGGGTCATCGCGACGATGATGGTGCCCGGCCAGCTCGGCGTCATCCCGCTGTACATCCTGATGGCCAAGTGGCAGCTCATCGACACCCTGTACGCGGTGATCGCGCCCAGCCTCGTCAGCGCGTTCGGCGTCTTCTTCATGTCGCAGTTCCTGTCGTCCGCGGTGCCGACCGAGCTCCTCGAGGCCGGCCGGGTCGACGGGTGCAGCACCCTGGGCCTGTTCTGGCACGTCGTCCTGCCGATCGCCCGGCCGGCCGCGGCGGTACTGGGCATGCTGACCTTCATGAACGCCTGGAACGACTTCTTCTGGCCCCTGGTCGTCCTCACCCCGGAGAACCCCACCGTCCAGGTCTCCCTGTCCACCGTCGCGAGTGGATACATCACCGACTACTCGCTGACCCTGACCGGCGCCGCCCTCGCGACGATGCCCCTGATCGTCGTGTTCGCGTTGCTGGGCAAGCAGATCATCCACGGAATCATGCAAGGAGCCCTCAAAGGATGACAACGACCCAGGACCGCACCGAGGCCTCCGCCTCCGTCACCTTCCCGGTGGGCTTCCGCTGGGGCGTCGCGACGGCGGCGTACCAGATCGAGGGCGCTTCCCGCGAGGACGGGCGCACCCCGTCCATCTGGGACACGTTCTCGCGTACGCCGGGACTCGTGGACGGCGGGCACACCGGCGACGTCGCGTGCGACCACTACCACCGGTACGCCGACGACGTGGCGATCATGCGGGAGCTGGGGGTGGGCACCTACCGGTTCTCCATCGCCTGGCCCCGGGTGATCCCGGACGGCACCGGCCCGATGAACCCGCGAGGGCTGGACTTCTACGACCGCCTCGTCGACGAGCTGCTCGCCGCCGGGATCGCCCCGATGGCCACCCTCTATCACTGGGATCTGCCGCAGATCCTGGAGGACCGGGGCGGCTGGACGAGCCGGGGGACCGCCGAAGCGTTCGCCGACTACGCGATCGCGGCGTTCCACCGGCTCGGCGACCGCGTACCGACGTGGACGACGCTCAACGAACCGTGGTGCTCGGCGTTCCTCGGGTACGCCTCCGGCAACCACGCTCCGGGGCGTACCGAACCGGATGCCGCGTTCCGGGCCGCGCACCACCTGATGCTGGGCCACGGCCTGGCGGCGAGCCGGTTGCGCGCGGCCGGCGCCCGTGAGGTGTCGGTGACGGTGAACCTGAGCCCGGTGTTCCCCCGGGACGCCCGGGACCGTCACGACGTCGAGGCGGCGGCGCGGGTGGACGGCCTGCACAACCGGATCTTCCTCGACCCGCTGCTGCTCGGCCGCTACCCGGCCGACATGCTGGAGGTCGTCGAGCGGTTCACCGGCGGTACGCACATCCAGGAGGGCGACCTCGCGACGATCAACGCCCCGATCGACTTCCTGGGCGTGAACTACTACATGCCGACGCTGGTCGCGGCGAAGGTGGGCGCGCCGGGTTCGGCGCAGTTCCCGGGGACCGAGGGCGTGGAGTTCCTCGACCCCGACCTGCCCCGGACGGGGATGGACTGGCCCATCGATCCGGACGGCCTGCACGTGCTGCTCAAGCGGCTCGGCGGGGATTACGCGAAGACGCCGATCATCATCACCGAGAACGGCGCGTCCTTCCCGGACGTCGTGGTGGGCGACGAGATCGAGGACACCGAGCGGATCGGGTTCCTCGCCTCGCACCTGCGGGCGGCGCACCGGGCCGTCACCGACGGCGTCGACCTCCGGGGCTACCTCGCCTGGTCGCTGCTGGACAACTTCGAGTGGGCGTACGGCTACGACAAGCGGTTCGGTCTGGTCCACGTGGACTACGCCACCCAGGAGCGGCGGCTCAAGGAGAGCGCGCGCTGGTACCGCCGCGTGATCTCGACGAACTCTCTCTGACGCAACTTCGGCGCCGGATCAGGGTTCTCGGTCGAATCTTGACTCAAGATTCGACCCGGAACCCTGATCCGGCGCTTTCCGCGACTGCGGAGCGGGGATGGTCAGGAGGTCTCGCCCGCGACGCTGAACGAGCGGAGCCGGTCGATCGCCAGCCACGTTCCGCCGATCGCGAAGACGGCGACGGCGCCGATCGCGAACGGTGTCGAGATGGTCCCCTTGACGAGATCCGATCCGGAGACGGCGTCGGCGAGGGCGACGACGTTCTGCTGGACCGACAGCAGTCGGGTCCCCTTGAGCAGGTTGCCCAGCAGGCCCTCCCAGAGCAGCACGTACGCCAGCCCGACGAGCACCGGCCGCCGGGTGAGCAGGCTCAGCGCCAGGAACAAGGCGCAGTACGCCAGCGCGCCGGCCACGGCGGCGACGAACAACCCCAGCCCGAGGCGTACGCCGTCGGCCATCAGGCCCACCAGGAACAGCGGCACCCCGGCCACCAGTGCGGTGACCCCGGTGGCGACGGCGAGCTTGGCGAAGATGATCTCCCGGCGGGGCAACGGCTTGGTCAGGATGTGCACGACGGTCCCGTCGTCGATCTCGGAGCCGAGCACGCCGGTCCCGACGATCAGGGCCATCACCGGCAGGACGACGGCGACGCCGAGCCCGCCGACGATCGGCCCGGTCCAGTCCTCCGGCGCCGCGCCGAGCGCGTCCGCCAGCCAGGCGAGCCCGAGCATGACCAAGGGCAGCGGCAGCAGCCAGAGGAACCGGGCGCGGCCGAGAAGACCACGCAAGGTGATCGATGCGATGGTGAGATTCATGGCGTACTCCGCAATCAGGCCGCGATCAGGTAGGAGAAGACGCTCTCCAGGGACTCGTCGGCGGGGATCAGCCGGTGCACCCGGACGCCCGTCGACAGGGCGATCTTCGGCAGCGAGCGGGTGAACGTCCCGTAGTCGGACGCGCGTACCGTCAGGCCGAGTTTCGCGTCGACGTCGACGCCCGCCACCGACGCCTCATCCATCAGCGCCACCGCCAGCCGGCGGTCGTCACTGGACTGGATGGTGAAGACGTGCGGGCGGTTCGTCATCAGCCGCCGGATGCTGCGGAAATCGCCCGAAGCGGCCAGCCGCCCCGCCACGATCACCTGCACCGTGCCGGAGACCTGCTCGACCTCCTCCAGGATGTGCGAGCTGAACAGCACCGTGCGGCCCTGTTCGCCCATCCGGTGCAGCAACTCCATCATGTGCAGGCGCTGCCGGGGGTCCATGCCGTTGAACGGCTCGTCGAGCAGGAGCACCGCCGGATCGTGCACCAGCGCCGCCGCCACCCGGGTCCGCTGCCGCATGCCCTTGGAGTAGGTCTCGATCCGCCGGTCCTGCGCCGGGGTCATCTCGACCAGGTCCAGCGCCCGGCGCGCGGCGGCGGCCGGGTCGGGCAGCCGTTGCATCTTCGCGCTGGCCAGCACGAACTCGTACGCCGTGAGGAAGCCGTGCACCGCCTCCCGCTCGCTGACGAGCCCGAGTTTGGCGTACACGGGCGGGTTGCGCCACGACGGTTGCCCGTCGACCAGCACCTGACCCCGGGACGGGGCGAGGAAACCGGCCATCATGTGCAGCACGGTCGTCTTGCCCGCGCCGTTCGGCCCGAGCAGGCCGGTCACGCCGGGCGCCAGGACCATCGAGATGTCGTTGACGGCGACGAGGTTGCCGTACCACTTGGAGACGCCGTCGAGTTCGACCTTCATCGGGCCACCTTCCGGTAGCGCGCCAGCAGGAGGAGGGTGCACACGGCGAGGGCGGCCACGAGGACCAGGCCGTAGATCGGGCCGAGGTCGCCCACCGGGATGGTTTCCAGGTCGCCCGGCTGATCGGGGATCGCCCACGCGTGGACGCCCTGGAGCAGGGTCGCCGGGCTCAGCAGACCGAACGCGTGCTGCAACGTCGTGCTGTCCGTGGCGAAGGCGATGCCGGAGACCACCCCGGCGACCGCGGAGGTCATGAGGAAGAAGCCCGCGATGATCGCCGCGGCCACCGCGCGGCGGCTGGCCAGCGACCCGACCAGCGTCGCGATCGCGCCGAAGAGCAGCGCGTACAGCGCGGCGTAGCCCAGGCCGGCGGCGTACCGCCCGATCTCGGTCCAGATCTCCTTCGCGCCGCCCGCCCCGAACGCTCCACCGAGGAACATGATGGTCAGCGGCATCGCCAGCAAGAGCCATGCCGCCGACACCGTCGCGGCCAGCTTCGCCAGCGCGTAATCCGCCCGGGTCATCGGCCGGGAGAAGTAGAGCGGCAGGACGCCGGAACGCAGATCCCGGGACACCAGCTCAGGGCCGATGACCGCACAGAACAGCACGACGAGAACCGAGATCGCGTCGGCGTACGAGGTGTAGGAGAGCACCGGACGGCCCGCCTGTGCGCGTACCGCCGTGACGATCACGGCCACGAGCAGCGCGATCCCGGCGGCGAACCAGGGGAAGATCTTGGCTTTGGCGCTGCGGCCGAACCCGAACGCGGTCCGCAGGCTGTGCACGTAGAGCGAGCGGACGGCATACCCGCGGCCGAGCCGCGGCCCGGAGTAGCGCTGGTAGCCGATGTCGTGGATGACGCCCGACTCAGACATCGGCGGCCTCCTGAACACTCGGGGAGGCCGTCGCGAACAGCTCGGCGATCCGGTGGCGGCGCAGGTCGAGCCGGTGCAACGGCAGATCCAGCCGGGCCACCTCGCCGATGATCTGGTCGTAGGTGCCGTCGCCGGACAACGGCACGAGAATGAGGTGCGACTCCTCGCGGACCGGCAGCCCTTGGGCGCGCAAGGCGGCCGCGAGTTCCGGCTGCCCCTCGGAGACCTCGACGGCCAGCACGTCGCTGACGGTCGTCATGGTCGCCACGCTGTCGGCACGCAACAACCGGCCGCCGTCGATCGCGACCAGCGAGTCACAGATCCGCTCGACCTCGCCGAGCAGGTGCGAGCAGACCACGAGGGAGATGCCGAACTCGCTGCCGATCCGGTGGATCAGCCCGAGCATGGCGTCCCGCCCGGCCGGGTCGAGCCCGTTCGTCGGCTCGTCGAGGAGCAGCAGGTCGGGGTCGTGCACGAGCGCCTGGGCCAGCTTGACCCGCTGCTTCATGCCGGTGGAGTAGCCGCCGATCTGGCGGAACCGCTCCTCGTAGAGGCCGACGTGGCGCAGTGCCTCGGACGCCCGCTCCCGCGCGGCCACCTTCGGCAGCCCGCTCATCCGGGCCATGTGCGTCACGAACTCGGCGGCGGCCAGGTCCGGCGGCAACGTGTCGTGCTCCGGCATGTAGCCGACCCGGGCGCGGATCTTCTCCGCCTCCGTCTTCGGATCCAGGCCCAGCACGCGTACGCCGCCGGCGGTCGGCTCGACCAGACCCAGCAGGATCTTGATCAGCGTCGACTTGCCGGCCCCGTTGGCCCCGACGAGGCCGACGACGCCGGGCTGCACCTGGACCGTGAATTCGCTGAGCGCCAGTACGCCGTTCGCGTAGCGCTTGGTGAGCGACTCGGTCGCGATCAGTGTCACGGTCGTCAACCTAGACGCATCCTGGGAGTCCTGTGATCCGGCGAGTTACCGATTTCCGCCCCTAGGGGTGCGCGTCGGCCCGGCGACGAGGCGGAACAACTCACCGGGCTAGGATCGTCGGGTGCTGCGCGACGCGACCGATTCCGACCGGGACCTCGTCCTGACCTGGCGCAATCACCCCGAAGTACGCAAGGTGAGCTTCACGACGCACGAGATCCGCCCGGAGGAGCACGCCGGGTGGTGGGCTGCCGTCGCCCAGGATCCGCGGCGGCGGGTGCTGATCTTCGAGTGGCGGGGTACGCCGGCCGGGGTGGTCAGCTTCGACGCCCGGAACGCGGCCGAGGAGGGCGTTGTCTGGGGGTTCTACCTCGACAACGAGACGCTCCAAGCCAAGGGCGAGTTGTTGCCCGCCTGGGTGCAGTTGGAGTCCGACGCCGTCGAGTACGCCTTCGACGTGCTCCAGGCCGAGCTGATCGGCGGCGAGACGCTCGCCTGGAACACCCCGGTGTTGCAGTTGCACAAGCGGATGGGGTTCACCGAGACCCGGCGTTACGAGCGCGAGGTCGACGGGGTTCCGCAGGAAGTGGTCTGGACCGAGCTGAGCGCCGCCGACCGGAAGAAGGGGAAGAGGAAGTGACCGAGATCAAGATCGGTGACCATCTGATCGGGCCGGGGCATCGGCCGTTCATCATCGCCGAGATGTCGGGCAACCACAACGGTTCCCTGGACCGGGCGTTGCAGATC
>JABFYB010000573.1 GCA_013361475.1 Hamadaea sp. | reverse complement strand
CCGTGTCGTCCCAGAACGGGTGGTGCCAGGTCGTCGAGATCGTCGAGGTCTGGCCGTCCTCATCGACAACAGTGACGTCGGTGAGGTCCTTGTCCTGGTTGATGTGCCGGGTGGTGATGGTCTCCTCGGTGGTCTTGCCGCTCTCCGGGTCGGTCGCCACCACCTTGTCGCCCGTGGTCAGCTGCTCGATCGGCTTGACCGTGCCGTCGGCGAGGAGCACGAGCGTTCCGGCTGCGAAGCTGTGCTTGCAGCTTTCGGCGCCTTCCTTCGCGGCGTCCTTGCCCTCCTTCTTCGCCCTGGCCTCGGCGGCTTCCTTCGCTGCCCTTCGGGCCTCCGCTTCGGCTTTCGCCTTGGCCGCCTTCGCGGCCGCTTCGGCTTCGGCCTTGGCCCTTCGTGCCGCGGCTAGTCGTTCGGCCGCTTCCCGGGCTGCCTTGCGGGCGAGCTGGTAGTACTCCTCGACTTGGGCGAAGATGCGCTTGGCCCACTTGAGTTTCTCCCAGAAGGCGTTGACCGCCGACCATGCTCGCTCGATCGCCTTGACGAGCTTGGGGAGTTTGAAGATCTTTCCCCACGGGATGATGTTCGCGACGATCGAGATGCAGGCGACGATGTCGCCCTTCTGGAAGCAGTCGAGGATGTCGTTGATCCCCAGCAGTTCCTTCAGGATCTCGCCGCCCGCCTCCAGGATGATGTCCAGGATCGACATCTTTTGGATGCGCTTCGCCTCGTCGAGCATCGCCTGGATGTCCGGCGGCAGGGTGATCTCGCCCTCGCCGGTCTCGTCCGTGGTGTCTCCCCCACCCCCGCCGGCGTCGCCGTCCTGCTTCAGCATCAGGCCTGACGGATCCGAGAAGCTGGTCGGATTGTTGTTGGCGTAGGCGTACCCGTGCATTTGTTGCGGGTCGCCCTGATCGATGATCGGGTCGACGGAGATGAACCGGCCGGTGAGCGAGTCGTACTCGCGGGCCCCGAGGTGCACGAGACCGGTGGCGTCGTTGGTGCCGCCGACGAAGCCTTGGCTTCCCGTCCAGTTGGGGGTCGTCCGAAGCTCGCCGAACGGCGTGTAGCGGCGACGGTCGATCGTCGCCGTGTTGGCGGCGTCGATCGAGACGACCGCGGTCTGCTGGCTGTTGGAGCAGAGCCACTTCAGTCCGGAGGCCGTACGCGCGGCGACGGTCTGGCCGGCGAAGTCGTAGTACCTCGTGGCCGTTTTGACCGTGCCGCTGAGCTTGACCTCGGTGTCGCCGATCCACGCGGTGACGGTGCTGCCGTCCTTCTGCAGCAGCCGGTTGCCCGCCGGGTCGTAGATGTAGTCGGTGGTCTTGGTCCCCTCGACGACCTTCGCCAGGGTGCCGTCGGAGTTCCAGGTCAGCTGCTGCAATGCGCCGGATGCGGTCGGCCGCTGCGTGGTGTTGCCGGCGTTGTCGTACTTGTAGTCGTACGCCCGGGTGCCCGCCGCGTCCGTCACCTTGATCTGGCTCAGGGAATGCGGCTTGTCGCCGCTCGCCGCCGGGTAGACGTACTCGGTCTTGACGTCGGTGCCGCCCGTGGTCGTGGCGTGCTTGATCTGCTCGGTGCGGTTGCCGACGGTGACCTCGTTGTTCTGGCCACTGGTGTCGTACTTCCAGGTGTGCCAGTAGGGTGCGGGACCGCCCAGCGTTCCATTGGTCGGCTGCGAGGCGCAGTCGTTGCTGCTCGGCGTGTATGCCTGCTTGAGGCGCCGCTTCTCGTCGTAGTTGAAGCACTGCGTGTCGGTCGTGCCGCCGCCGGTGGTCACCAGTTGCGTCAGGTCACCGACCGCGTTGTAGGTGTACGCCTCCTTATGGGAGTTGCCCAGACCGCCGTCCCGGGTGACGAAGATGCTCTCGGTACGCCGGGAGCCTTCCTCGTAGGTGTAGTTGAGGTTGACCCGCTTCGGATACGTGCCCAGCACCAGCTTGCTCACCTCGCCGTACGAGGTGTAGAAGGCGGTGTTGACGTAGGTCCCGAGCTCCGACGACATCGACAGGGGCAGACCCTCGGCCGTGTAGCCGTAGGTGAAGGTCTCCTGCGGGAGGTCGCCGATCTGCGGTGAGGTCGAGGTCGCCGGGGAGCCGTCCGGGTTGTAGGTCGTGCTGAAGGTGTACGACCCCGCCAGCAGACCCTCCGACGAAGGAAGCGTGATCGTGGTCCCGGTCGGCCGGTACGCGGTGTCGTAGCCCTGGACCGAAACGGTGTACGGATTTCCGTCGACGTACCGGGTGGACGATGTCGGCGCGCCCTTGACCAAGGTGTCGAAGGTGGCCTCGGTCAGAATCGTGCCGGTCTCCGAGTCCTTCCGGGTCCGGATCACCCGGCCCAGATCGTCGTACTCGTAGTAGGTCTTCTGGCCGACGTCGGTCTGCGGGTCGATGTTGCCCTCGCTGTAGACCACGTCATTGGCGTCGTTGTACGAGACCCGGCTCTTGCCCTTGTCCGGGTCCGTGCTCTCGATCAGGCGCCCGCGGACGTCGTACTTGTACGTCCACTTGTTGTTCGCGGAGTCCCAGATCTCGGTCTGCTGGCTACGGCGGTTGAACTTGTACTGCGTACGGGTGAAGGCCCCGGTGACGCTGCCCGAGGTGAACTCCTTCAGCTCCGTCGCCCGGCCCAGGGCGTCGAAGGTGACCTGGGTCGGCATGCCGCCCGAGGGCGGGATCGACGTGATCCGGTCGCCCTCGAAGACGGCTTTGCTCCGCCACTGCTCGACGCCCTTCTTCAGGTAGATCTGGTCTGTGACGCGACCGGATCCGTCGTAGACGGTCTTGATCATCGCGGGGATCGTCGCGTCGTCGAACGACTGGTACGTGTCCGCCGGCGCGGCCGGGTCCCAGAAGCCCGAGTGCTGCTTGACCACCTGGCCACGCGAGTTGTAGAACGTGCTGGACACCGTCCGGCCGCCGCCCGGCGCCGCGACCTGGGTCTGCACCGACCGCATCAGCCCGTCGAACAGTTCGATCGACACGTTGTACGAGCCGTCGGACCGAATGCTCCGGGTGGTGACGGCGTTGGTCCCGTCGGCCTGCCGGATCTTGTAGTCGATGAAGGAGTTCGGCTGGTCCACGCCCTTCGTCCGGCCGGGGAGCCAGGACCGCACGAGGCGGCCGAGTCCGTCGTACTCCAGCTCCGTCGTGCGCCCGTTGGCGTCGATCTGCTTCAGCGGCGCGCCGTTGCCGACCTCGAACAGGGTCCGGGTCTCATGCCCGAGCGGGTTGATCGTCTTGACCTCGGTGACCGGCCCGCCGGTCGCCGGCGTGTAGACCGTCTGGGTCAGCTTTCCGGCGGAGTCCCACTGCTTGACACCTCGGCCGTACGCGTCCGGCTCGATCTTGGTGACCTGGATGTACTCCCGGCCGGCCGGCGTCCACTTCTTGACCTCCTCGACGGAGGTCACGTCGCCCTTGGTGACGGCCATCGTCGACGACCAGGTCGTCGCGCCGTCGTACAAGGTCCGCTGGTCGGAGATGATGTCCTGTTCGCTGGCGACCTCGGCCGTCAGGGTGCCGTCCGGATTCAGATCGGGCACCGCCGAGCAGTCGAGAGCGTACTTCTCCGTCCGGATCGCGAAGGTCGTGCCGGGCGCGTAGGTGATCCGAGTGCATTCCTCGTCACCGCTGACCGTCTCGTCCCCGAGGTCCGACAGCTTGGTCACCATGCCCAGGCTGTTGAAAGACTTGGTGATCTTGTTGACTCGGGTCGAGTTGTAGGTCTTCGACTGCACCCGCGTGGAGGACACCTGGGTGAACGCGGCCTTCACGGTGGCCCACGTGTGCGTCTCGGTGGCGGTCGGGGTCGACACCCAGCCGTCGGAGATGCTGCGCGTCAGCACAGTTCCGCCGTCGGCCGAGTACGAGATGACCTCACGCGGTTGTCCAGCCAGCTCGGGCAGGTCGGCAACGACGCCACCGAGGCCGTCGGTGATGTCCGTGTCGGACGCCGGGCGTTTGGACGCGGGATTGGACGGATTGTCGCGGTCGCCGTCCATGCCCCGGTAGTACCGGGTCGCCTCGAGGGTCTTCCCATCGGTGGCATTGCCGGTTCGGGTCTCGACGAGTCCATAGCCTCGCCACTGGCCCCAGGTCTTCTTCTCCGGCGCGACCAGCCCGTTGTCCTCGTCGTAGTGCCAGGCCGCCTTGCCGACGTACTTGTAGGCGGTGGTCGTGTTGAGGCCGAGGCCGATGGCGTTGCGGTCTTGCTCGTCGACCTGTGCGACGACGTACTTGTGGAACCAGTAGAGCCCCTCGGTCCCACCGGGCGGCGTCCACCACACCGGCATGCATCGCATGGTGTTGGCCTGCGGACTGGCGGGCAGGTTACTCAGCGAGCACTCCGTCGGCGCGTAGGTGATCACCGTGGAGCCGCCGGTCTCGTTGTCGATGTGGGTCATCCGCCACTTGCGGACGGGGTTGTTGGTCGAGCTGGTGATGCGGTTGTCCATCGGGGCGCCGTCGAAGACCACCGCCGGCATGGCGGCGTCGGTCGAGCCCAGGTGCCCCGTGTGCACGATCTTCTGCAGCCACAGCACCGGCGTGCCGATGGTGTCGCCGGTCGAGGGGAATCCGTGCGTCAACGTCCAGGAGTCGACGTCGTCGTACGCGGTCCCGCGCAGGACGCGCGTGGTCACCTTGGCCAGGCGCTTCGAGGTCCAGAAGGTCGGCGCGAGCTTCGTGCAAGCCGAGACGCACTCTTGGTCCCAGGGGACGTCCGGGTAGTCGCCGGGCTTGGCGCACGGTGAGCCGGGGACGCATCGCTCGACGGCGTCGAACTTCACCTGCGCGGTCGCCGCGGTGGCCGTCCAGGTCTGCCCGGCGCGCAGGCCGTACTCGATTCGGTCGAGCCAGCCGCCGCGGACGTAGGTCTTGTCCACGCCCATGGTCATGGACCGGTACTTGTTGGACTCGGCGCCGTAGAAGTAGGCCATCGTGTTGCCGTGCGTGTCCACGACGTAGTCGAGGTTCCACCGCCAGACCTGTTGGCACATCGAATCGGCCGGCTTGGTCCGGAAGCAGGGCTCGCCGGTGTTGTTCCCGATCACCGGCGCGGTCCAGGCCGAGTTGCTGTCCGGTGCGCCCGGCATACCGGTGACGCCGGCGCTCGCCGGCAGGGCCGAGAGCTTGTGGAGCCCGAAGAAGTACTGCGTGCCGTCGGTGGTGGTGACCTTCCAGAACTCGCCCTCGGTGCTGCCGTCGACGTTCAGGTCACCGTTGCCGGCTCCGGTGAGCCGCTCCACCTTGGACCCGTCGTCGTTCTTGAACCGCCATACGCCGGTGGTGTCGTCCTTGACGAGTTCCGAGGCACGGCCGTTGAGCGAAATGGTGGCGTTGTCGCTGAACCAGCAGTTGTCGTACGCCGACCAGCCGTCGGCCTGGCAGTCCTTGTACTTGCGTTCGACGTACCCGGGCCAGTAGTCGAAGCCCTCGCCCAGCCAGGACGGCTGGGTGTTGGCCGACGACACCCGGCCGTCCACCGTTCCCGACGAGTAGGCGAAACCGACCTGGGGCAGCGGGCCACCGAGCGCCGGGGGCGTGGTCATCTGGTAGGACCAGGAGAAGTCGCCGGTCGAACCGCCCGACTTCCAGGTCGCCGACGGCGACAGGCTGGACGCGGCGTAGTCGCCGCCCTCGCCGCTCTCGCCCGAAGCGAGTGCCACCATTACGCCGGCTTCGGAGACTGTGATGTCACTGCGCACGGTGTGCTGGGCGGTGTCGTTCGTACTGGGCAGCACAGTACCCAGGCACTCCGCGCGTCCGGGCGTGGTCAGCGCGCAGTCGGGCACCACCATGAGACGGAGCCGACCGGCCCAGTCCCCGCCGTAGGCGTCGCGAAACGACGAATAGTCCATCTCGGTCGAGACCGCTGCCACGCCGGCGGCGGAGTCCACTCGGAACATCCGGAAGAGCACGCCGTCGTAACCGGCTGCGACCGCCTTGTCGTGACCCAGCATCTCCAGGCGTACCTTGGCGGGCGCGGGCGTCGCCTGGCGATCGGTCCCGCCGGCTGCGGTTCCCCGCGCCGGACCGATGCGTACGGGCAACCCATCGGCCTTCACCGCGGCGGTGGATCGCTGCGCGGCGGCGGCCGAGAGGTCCACCTCGACCGCGGAGGGCGTCGGCCAGGCCGGTCGGCTGCCCGCCTTGAGGCTGGCCTTCTCCGCCCGGTTCTCGCCGCGCGGAATGGGCGCGTGATTGGCCGTACGCGTCGCCGCCGGCTCATGCGGTGGCGCGCCCGAGTCGGTGGCGATAGTGGCTCTCGCCTCGGGCGTCCAGCCCATCAGCGACACCGCCAAGATCACCGGCAGCGCGGCCGCGGTCAGGAACACCCACCGCGGGGATCGTCGCCGGGGCTTCCATAACTGAAGTGTCATGACAACTCCTCGGAGGGGACGAGGTGCTACGGATTTCCTCAGGCCGGTCGGGTCGGCCTTGGCATTTTTATCTGCGCATAAATGGATGTCTGATGTGCGGGGACGCCCCCGAAGCATTGCTTCGAGGTCGTCCCCGCCGCTGCGGCTAGGCTGCGCCCGTCGCGTACAGGGCGGCGATCTCCGAATCGCTCAACGCGCGCTCCCAGGCGCGTACGTCATCGATCTGACCGTCGACGAAGTCGACCCGGGCGCTGTTCGACCGAGCGCCTCCGATGACGAGGTTTCCGCTGGCCGCGACTCCTGACGTCACGGCGACGCTGCCTTCCGGGACGCCATTCACGTAGAGTCGCGCCTGGCCCAGGGACAAGTCGTAGACCCCGACCAGGTGGACCCACGTGCCGGTCGCGCTCGGAGTCGTCGATGTCACGGCGGATCCGCTGTACGCACCGCCGTAGATGGCGTTGGAGAGGGTGAACCCCCACTTCCCGGCCGGTGTGGCCTGAAGGTAGAAGGCGCTGTAGACGGATCCTTCCTGCGCTACGACGGTCTGATACCGGCCGGTCGTGTCGAGGTTGACCCAGGCGGAGACGGTGAAGCTCTGCCGGGTGTTGATCACCGCTCCGTTGGTCCGTGCGTACCCGGTGCTTCCGTCGAGTGTGAGAACCCCGCCCATCTGGTGGTTGGCCAGCCCGTTGGCGTTGATGGCCGCCGAGGCCTGGCGGCCGGAGGCATCACCGATCGGGTTGTCGTAGAAGCCCCTCGTGGTCATGTTCCAGTTCGCCAGAAGGCCGTTGTTCGTCGGCGCCACCGGCCGGAGGAAGAAGGTCTGGCTCGCATAGCCGATGGACTGACACGGCCACTGATGGATCGTGGTTCCGGCGGCGGTGCTGGGGCCTTGAATGTCCAGGCACTTGCCGGAGAGGTTCGAGACGAACCGGACCGCGACCTCATTCGGGTCCCGCGCCGTGGAACTGGTGCCGGTGACGTACTCGATCTGGAAGGATTCGTTGCTCTGCCCGGGTGTGCAGGTGTTCTGGATGAGCGGACGTCCGTCGTCGGAGAGCGCTCCGGAGATATTCAGGCACTTCTCTGGGTCGTGCGCCGGATGTAGCCGGACGTACGCCGCCCCACGCTGCTCCAGGGTGTATTGCCCGCTCAGGGTGCCCGCCGCGCATGGCTGCTGGGTGTTGATGGCGCCCTCGGTGGACCATGCCCCGTTGACTCCGTCGTGCACGGAGACGCAGAGGCCCGAGTACTTCGAGACCACCTGGTAGCGGGTGGCTCCGGAATGGCTGAGGTCGCCGACGCCGACCGGTCCGACCGCGCCCTGCGTCCTCAGCACTGGCGCCGGGAAAAGATCTACATTGGGGGCGTAGAAGGTCGTGCTTGTGCCGTCCGGGTTGCGCCTGACGGTGACTCTGATCGTCGGAGGTGAGGCGGTCATCGTCCACACACGTTGCTGAGCGGCGCCGCAGCAGCGGTAGGTCAAGACCGAATCCTCACGTCCGTCGCCAGTCGTGTCGCGGAGCATCAGCTCCGTGGAACCCGCACACCAGTACTGGGTACCGGTGCCGGACGTCCATTGCTGGGTGTGGGGGTACCAATGGCCGGGTTGGTCGGTGTTCTCGACGGTGAAGGTGTAGATCCCCATGTTGCAGCCGCCGAAGTCGTAGGTGGCGACGATTCCCGAATACGGCGACGTCGACGCACCGTAATGCCCGCTGGCGAACTGGGAGTTCGCCCAGCACCAGGCGCTCGTGTTGGTCGAGTCCCAGATGAGGTGGCCCGCCGCGAAGAGGGCCTGGCCGGACAGTCTCTCGTGCAGGTACATCGCGGTGCGGCAGGAGCCGTGATCGAAGAACTCGGCGACGTCCGCGCCGGGCTGACCGTCGAACTCCCCCACGACGAGCTTCAGTTTGTTCCAGTCCGAGTAGGCCAGCTGCGCCAGCCAGTCCGACGGGCTGCCGAACCGCAGCTGATCGTCGTTGGGAGTGTCGGCGTCGGCGCCGGGGTCGACCCAGGCCAAGAAGGTCTTGAGCATCCAGCTGCTCGTCGTGCCGGTCGCTACGATCAGGTCGTCCC
The DNA here is from genome assembly GCA_013361475.1 of Hamadaea sp. Taxonomy (GTDB): domain Bacteria; phylum Actinomycetota; class Actinomycetes; order Mycobacteriales; family Micromonosporaceae; genus Hamadaea. The sequence continues at coordinate 2,812 of JABFYB010000573.1, read as the reverse complement.
GGCCGTCGGCGTCGGCGTCCCCGGCGAGCACCTTCAACGAGCTCAACGCCCACTTGCCCGCGTACGCCGTGCCGGCGGTCTTCGAACTCCAGACCTCGACCTCGCGCAGCCCCGTGCCGTCGGACGTCAGCGCTTTGAGCACGACGTCGTTGGCACCGTCGGCAACGAACGCCGCGAAGTCGGTCTTGCCGTCGCCGGTGAAGTCGCCCTGCGCCACCTTGGCGTTGGCGCTGCTGTAGGGCGCCCGCATGAGGTACGCGCGCTGTTCCAGCGTGCCGTCGCCGCGGCCGTAGAAGGAGTAGTAGACGCCCTCGGTCGCCGAGAGATCGCGGAACCCGGCGACGTCAGCCTTACCGTCGCCGTTGACATCGCCACGAATATGGGTGACCGGCGGGGCCGTGCTGTCGAGCGGATCGTAGACGTCGAGCACGTTGGTGCTGTACTGACTTCCGGTGATCGTGACCGCGCGAACGAACAGCTGTCCCGAGCTCGTGGGATAACCGTCGCCGTCCACTTCCCATCGGGCGACCGGCACGGTCGCCGTGCCGTCCGGCCCGGCCGGGACGGTTTGGGCGTTCGGTGATTCAACGGCCTGCTGACTGAAGCCGTAGCGGTAGGCCGCGACCCGGCCCAGGTCTGTCTGCGTCGGCCGGAACGTGAGCCACGTCGTCGATCCGTACCTGAGGATGTTGAAGATCTCGGTGCCGGGACCGTCGGGCTGCTGCGTCTCCAGCCCTTCCACGATCGGCGGATCGGTGAGGGTCGCCGAGTCGAAGGCCAGCTCGCACACCGGACTCCAGGCTCCCGCCTCCATCAGGGAGCCGTCGGGATACAGGTCCCAAGGGCGTACGCGGTAGGTATAGATCTTGGCCACGTCGAGGGGGGCGGCGGGTGCCGCCGACAGCGTGCTGTTCGGGGCGCCCGGGTCGGAGTAAACCGTCGTCTTGGTGCCGGACGATGAGACGAGCTCCAGCTCGATCTTGACGTTCGTCGAGGGCTGCGGCGCCTTGTCGTCGTCCTTGACGTACGCCTTGAACGTCGGCTGGAGCGTGGTCGTCGGGAGGTACTTGCGGTACGCCGCACCGACGCCACAGGAGCCGTCGTCCTGCACCCGGACGTTGGAGACGGCCGGAATGTGGTCGTACTCCAGGTGGATCTTCGGCTTGTTGGCGCCCTCGTTGGAGTCGAACTTCTTCCAGCTCAGGTGGTTGGTCAGGGAGAAGTTGTCCTTGTTGTCGTCGCCGACGGCGTGGATCACCATGGCGGCGGTGCTCCAGCCGTTGGCGAACGCGTCGTCGATGACGGGGGCGACGTCGGTGGAGACCCACCCGTCCGCGCAACTGCCACTGTAGCCCTTGGTCTCGGTACTGGCCGGGGCGTCCTCACGCCAGGTCGGCTCGTTGCCCCACTGCACGGAGCCGCTGACCGAGTCGGTCCGGGTGGCTCGCCAGCCGTACGCCGTGCAGGACCACGAGTGGAACTCCCACAGCTGGAGCTTCGCCGAGTAGATCTTCGCGCCCTTGAAGCCGGCCAAATTGTCGAACCGCAGGTAGGACCGCGCCTTGCAGGAGCTGCAGCCGTTGTCGGTGTCGTCGGAGTACCCGAGTTTCAGCTCGCTCGAGGACTGGTTGTCGCTGACGCTGATGGTGTTCTGGACGAACTCGTCGAAGCCGGCGCCGGGGTCGAGCACCAGACCGGGGTCGACCGTCACCGGGTACCGGGTCGCCGGGTCCCGGAACCAGGCCAGGTCCAGCCCCAGACGGGCCTTGCCCTGCCCCAGACTCAGACCCATGCGAGTCTGCCGCGGCCGCTCGCCGGACCGGTCCGTCGGCTGCGCGTCCCAGGTCAACGGCAGTGGCATCCGTGCGACGACCTTGCCACCGTCGCCGAGCCATTCACCGGTCCCGTCAGCCTTCGGCGAGAAGATTCCGCGACCGGAGCGGACCGGCAGTTCCAAGCCCGCGACCCGGGCTGCCGCCTCAACGTTCTTGATGACGAAGAATTGCTCGAAGCCGCCGGAGCGGGCCTGGACCGTCAGATCCACGCCCGGCAGGATCTCCGGGTAGGTCGCGGTGTCGCCGTCCAGCCGCGGCTCCGGGATCCGGCCTTGCCAGCCCAGCCCCAGCCGCTGCCCGTTGACCGAGATGGTCGCGAGGTCGTGCTCGCCCTCGGCGGCCGGTCCGGCGAGCACCAAGTCCTTGGGATGCACCTTCGGCCGGATCGTGCCGTCGGCGTTCCGCTCCAACGTCATGTCGAAATCGAGCCATTTGCCATCGCGCTCAAGGCGGACCGGCACGGCGTTGATGTCTGCGGAGGCACGGCCGGAGGGTTCGGCCCAGATGCGAGTGGTGGCGGTGGTCAGCGACAGGATCTCGACCGGCTTGCCCGACTTGTAGGCCGCCTCGTACGCCGCCTGCGGCCAGTACGTCGCGGTCGGCGGGGCCGCCTCGGCGACCTCGGTCCGGGCCAGGACGGCGATCGATGAGGCGACCAAGGTCAGCGCTAGGAGCGTACGACTGATTTTGGGCGCAGTTGAACCAGCGAGCATGTTGCTCCCCCCGTGAATTGAGCGATGCTGGAGCAGCACGCTAAAGCCCGCCGTGGCGTCTCGTCAATATCCTAAGTAGACACGCAGTGCAGCGGCCCAGTTCGGGCCGCTGCACGGTGGAGAAAATCTCAGTGGACGCGTACGCCCGCCTGCCGCTGCGCTTCGAGGTCGAGTCGGACTCGCAGGTCCGGCCGGTCGAGCGCCTGCCGGGCGTGGGCGACCGCGTCCTGTTCGATGCGATCGCGGAGGGCGGCCAGGTCGGCG
>JABFYB010000653.1 GCA_013361475.1 Hamadaea sp. | reverse complement strand
CCGGTGCGCCTTCGGTGCCCGCTCAGGCGAGCCGGGCGTACGCGGCGACGGTGGCGGAGCGGGCCGAGGACGAGACCCAGCTCGCCGCGCTCGACCCGGGCGAGCTGCGCTCGGCGTTGGAGGCCATTCTGATGGTCGTCGACGAGCCGGTGGGCGAGATCATGCTGGCCCAGGTGCTCGAACAGCCGACCGAGGTGGTCGCCGACGCCCTGCTGACGCTGGCGGCGGCGTACACGGCCGAGAATCGGGGCTTCGAGCTGCGGCGGGCCGCCGGGGGTTGGCGCTTCTACACCCGGGACGCGTACGCCTCCTATGTGGAGCGTTTCGTGCTGGACGGGCAGTCGGTCCGGCTGACCCAGGCCGCGCTGGAGACGCTGGCCGTCGTCGCGTACAAGCAGCCTGTGACGCGGTCCCGCATTTCGGCCATCCGGGGTGTCAACTGCGACGGCGTGGTGCGTACGCTCGTCAGCCGGGGACTGATCGAGGAGTGCGGCGCCGAGCCCGACTCGGGCGCGCACCTCTACCGCACCACCTCGCTGTTCCTGGAGAAGCTGGGCCTCGACGGGCTGGACCAGCTGCCTCCGCTCGCCCCCTTCCTGCCCGACAACGTCGAGGAGATCGCCGATGCCGAGCGCTGACGGACGGGAGCGCCTGCAGAAGGTGCTGGCTTCGGCGGGGGTGGGGTCGCGCCGCGCCTCCGAGGTTCTGATCGACCGTGGGCGCGTCGTCGTCGACGGAAAGGTGGCCCGGCTGGGCGACAAGGTCGACCCCGTCACCGCCGAGATCTATGTGGACGGTCAGCGGGTCGTCGTCGACAACCGTCTCGTCTACCTGGCCATGAACAAGCCGCGGGGGGTCGTCTCGACGATGTCCGACGAGGAGGGCCGGGAGGCGATCGCGGACTACATCGGCGACCTGGGCGTCCGCGTCTATCACGTCGGGCGGCTGGACCAGGAGTCCGAAGGCCTCCTGCTGCTGACCAACGACGGGGCGCTCGCGCACAAGCTGATGCACCCGTCGTACGAGGTCCCGAAGACCTACCTCGCCGAGGTCGCCGGGCCGCTGCCCCGCAGCGTCGGCCGGTCGTTGCGGGCCGGCGTCGAGCTGGAGGACGGCCTCGCCCGGGTGGACTCGTTCCGGCTCGTCGACGCGATCGGCAACACCGCCCTCTGCGAGGTCGTGCTGCACGAGGGACGCAACCGGATCGTCCGGCGCATGTTCGACGCGCTCGGCTTCCCGGTGTCGCGGCTGGTGCGGACGGCGATCGGGCCGATCCGGCTCGGCGACCTGCGGGCGGGGCGGCACCGCCGGCTCAACGCGGGCGAGATCGCGGCGCTGTTCAAGCTGGTCGACGGGAAGTGAGCCTCTTCGAGAGCGCACGCGAGGCGCTCGCGGCGATGCGACCCGCCGACGACGGCCAGGCCGATTGGCGTACCACTCGGGAATTGGTGGAGAGCGGGCCGGAAGCGTTGCGGCGGGAGCGGGACGGCGGACATGTCACCGCGAGCGCGCTGGTCTACTCGCGCGAGCGGGACGCGTTCCTGTTGAGCCTGCACCGCAAGTTCGGCATCTGGGTGCAGCTCGGCGGGCACCTCGACGACACGGACGAGACGCTGGCCGGGGCCGCGCTGCGCGAGGCGACCGAGGAGGGCGGCATCGCGGACCTGGTCGTGGACCCGGTGCCGGTCGACGTGGACGTGCACGAGGTGCCGAACTGCGCCGGTCGCCGGCTGCTGCACCACGACGTCATGTTCCTGATGTACGCCCCGGCGGGCGCGGCCGAACACATCAGCGACGAGTCGCTGGCGCTGGGCTGGTTCTCCGTGGACGACCTGCCGTCACCGCGGGGGACCGACGTCGACCGCGTCCTCCGGAACGCGCTGGCCCGGATTCACACCGCGTAGAGCTGCTTGGTGTAGTTCTCCGGCCGGTAGTACTCCTCCAGCTCGGCGAGGCTCTCCTTGGTCGGCTGGACCTCCTTGACCAGGCAGGCGTGCGAGGGCAGGACGTCAGGGTTCCAGGTGTCGGTCTGCCACAGCTGCGAGCGCAGGAACGCCTTGGCGCAGTGGAAGAAGATCGTGTCGATCTCGACGACGACGGCGAGCTGCGGGCGGTGGCCCTTGACGACCATCTCGTCGAAGAACGGCGCCTCGCGGACCAGTCGCGCGCGGCCGTTGATCCGGAGCGTCTCGGTACGGCCCGGGATGAGGTAGATCAGCCCCACGTGCGGGTTGGCCAGGATGTTGTGGAAGCCGTCGGCCCGCCGGTTGCCCTTGCGCTCCGGGATGGCGATCGTGTGGTCGTCGATGACGTGGGTGAAGCCGGCCGGATCGCCCTTGGGGGAGACGTCGCAGTTGCCGTCGGCGTCGGAGGTGGCCACGAGGACGAACGGCGAGGCGGCGAGCCAGTCGCGGTCGCGCGGGTGCAGAGCGGCGCGCTCCTTGGCCACGGCCCGGGGCATCGGCGCCCCGAGCAGATCGCGCAGTTCCTCGGGGGACGTGATCTCGATCATGATCACACCCTACTCCGGAGCGCCTGGGCCAATTGCACGGCCGATCGGTCCGGACTTTGATACACAAAGGGGGTGAGTGATCTCCAACCTCGCCCGTACGCCGACGAGGACCTCCCGGTGCTGCAGGACATCGTCGCCGGCTGGATCGCGGTCGCCGGGCGGTGCGCGTACGACCACATCGGCGAACTGCCCCACCGGATCTACGAGAATCTGCGCGGCCGCCGGCCGATCGGCGAACTGGTCCAGGTATGGGAGGAACGCGGCGCCGTCATGGGGGTCACGATCAACCTCCGGTTCGGCTGCGCCTTCGACGTGTTCACCGCCCCGGCGCTACGCGGGACCGCCGCCGAGGAGGCGATGCTGCGGCACGCGGCGTACGTGACCGAGCACGCGGCCGACGAGGACGAGGAGTTCGTGCTCACCGACTGCTTCGACTGCGACACCGTCCGCGCCAAACTGCTGGAGGAGCTGGGCTTCGAGCGCTTCCGCACCTGGGACACGGTCAACGAGCTGTCCCTTCCTTCCGCGGACGCCGTGGTATTGCCGGACGTCGAGGGTTTCGAGATCCGCCCGGCCGTCTTCGCCGACGCCAAGGCGCTGGCGGTCGCCCACAACGGTGCGTTCGGTGACAGCTGGACCGGCGAGCAGTACCGGGCCGAGGTCATGGTCAAGCCCGGATACGACCCGACGCACGAGATCGTGGCGGTCGCCCCGGACGGCCGGATCGCCGCGTTCTGCGTCTACTGGACCGACGCGCTGAACAAGCTCGGCCACTTCGAACCGGTCGGCACGCATCCGGACTTCCAGCGCCGGGGGCTCGGCAAGGCGGTGATGGCGTACGCGGTGCACGAGATGGCCGAGGCCGGCATGAGCACGGTGACGGTCAACCACAACGCCGAGAACTCCGCTGCCGCCGCCTTGTACGCGTCACTCGGGTTCACGCCGGCCGGGTCGACCTCGGGGTACCGGCGACCCCGCTCCGCTCCCGCTTCCTCGGCGGCCTCCTCAGCCGCCCCATAGCTGCAGATCACGGTTACGCAGGCTGAATCCGGCTTCGGAAGCATGCGTAACCGTGATCTGCAGGGAACCCGTCAGGCGGGGTCGGCGTAGACGATGCCGCGCCCGTTCGTCCCCACGTACACCCGGCCGTAGACCCGCGGGTCGCCGATCACGACCGCGCCGGTCCAGCCGTACTGGTGCTGGTCGTCGTTGATGCGGATCCAGGTCGCCCCGGCGTCGTCGGAGCGGAAGATGCCGCGTACGCCGCCGATCTTGGCGCTGGTGTAGATCGCCGGGTAGGTCGCGCCGGTGGCGGCCTTGCCGAAGCCGACCGCGTCGGCCTGCTCGACGCTGGACAGTTTGGTGAAGCTGACTCCGCCGTCGGTGGAGTGCCACAACCCGTACGCCCCCGTGACCGTGCCGCCGGCGAGCCAGACGTCACCGGCTCGCCCGAAGACGGCCGACATGCGTACCGACTCGGTCGGCAGTCCGGTCGCCGCCGACGCCGTGAACGACGTGCCACCGTTGGTGCTGCGGTAGAACGTGCCGTTGGCGTACGCGTAGAACGTCGTAGCGGTGACCCGGTCGGAGATGACGCGGGCGCCGGTCGGGACCCCGGTGGACGTCGTCCAGGTCTTGCCGTTGTTGGCGGTGACCGAGACGCTCGCGCCGGCCGGGCTCCAGAGGTAGCGCGTGCCGTCGGCGCTGACGGCGACCGTGCCGCCGCCGGTGACCCCGGTGGGCTGCTTGGCGGGCGCGGTCCAGCTGGTGCCGCCGTTCGTCGAGTAGGACAGGCACTTCTGCGTGCTGACGTCGCAGTTGCCGACGCGAACGACGGTGGCCGGCGCGGATTCGGCGAAGTCGATGTCGGTGCTGGTGGGCCAGTCGTTGCTGTTGAACGTGGCGGCCGGGACGGTGGTGAGCGAGTCGTGCCGGAAGCCGGTGATGTCGCCGAGCGCCGACAGCAGCGGTGCCCCGGACGGCGGGCTGACCAGGTCCTGCACCGAGGTCTCCTCGATGCCCTTCGCCTTCACCGAGATCGTGACCGTGCCGCCGGTGTCCCAGTTGGTGAGGTTGTCCGAGCCGAACAGGGTCGCGCCGGTGCCGTAGAGGAACTCGGCGGAGTTGAACGGGTTGATCTCCAGCGCCTCGGTCATCCAGCCGAGCTTCGGGGAGACCTCCGCGTCCCGGGCACCGGGGTCCTTCAGGTCCAGCCAGGGCGAGGCGGAGATGTCCATCGTGTAGCGGAAACTGCGGCTCGGGTAGCGCGTCCAGTCCCAGATCTTCGACCAGGTCGTGCCGTTGTCGGTGCTGCGCCAGATGATCGTGTCCGGCCACCACGAGCTGTACGCCGTGACCATGAGCGTGCCGGGGTGCTGCCGGTCGACGGACAGGCCGCTGTAGCCGAAGTAGTTGTTGTCGACGTCGCTGGACGGGATCGGGCTGATCTGGGTCCAGGTTCCGGTGGCGGTGGCGTACCGCCAGACGTCGCCGTGCCCGCCGTCGTAGGGTCCGCCGGTGTCGCTGGTGGCGAGGTAGAGGTAGCCGTTGACGCTGTCGAGCACGCCCTTGTGGGCGAGGAATCCGGTCGGCTGCCCGGCCAGCCGGGCCCAGGTCGTGCCCCCGTCGGTGCTGCGGTAGACGGTGTTCTGCGGGTCGGCCACGCCGGCGTAGATCGTCTGGGTGGTGTTTCCGGCGGTGCCCGTCCGCGGATCGAAGGTCACCCAGACGACGCCCTGCAGGTCATTGAGGTAGCCGTTGGGGTCGTTCGGGTCCTGCGCGTAGGTGCCGGGGTTGGGGAACGCCGTCACCTTGGCCCAGGTCACCCCGCTGTCGGTGCTGCGCCACAGGCCGTTGCCGCTAGGTGCGCCGAGGTAGAGGACGCTGCCCTTGTTGGGGTCGACGGCCAGCCGTTCACCCATGCCCCGCCCGGGCATGTTGCCGCCGAGCTTGAACGGCAGGGTGGTTCGTGCCCAGGTGGCGCCGCGATCGCTGGATCGCAGGATCGCGCCGTTGTTCGGATCCCAGCTGTTGGTGTAGGTGCCGGCGGCCAGGTAGACCTTGGTGCCGTCATTCGGGTCCAGCGCGAGACTCGCGATGCCGGTCAGGCCCCAGTCGTCCCAGCCGATCGAGTCGGTGATCGGGGTCCAGACACTGCTGCCGGGGTCGCGCCGGTAGGCACCGCCGATGTCGGTGCGGACATAGGCCAGGCCGGACACGGAGGGGGAGTAGACGATCCCGGGGATGAAGCCTCCTCCGACGATCTGCGCGTTCTTCCAGGCGTACGGGGTGGACGGGACGGCGGCTTGAGCGGGCGCGGTCACGGCGAGCGCGGCGAGCAGGGTCAGACTCGCCACCCCGCCCACGAGCGTCTTTGCTCTCATCAGCTCACTCCATCGAGATGAGTTAATTGGGACGGACGTTAAACAAACTAACCTTCCACAATGATCACCACGCTCCACCGAAGACCCGATCACGTGTCGCGGCGGCCTCGTCGTCTACGGTGACGCGATGGATCTCGCAGACGCCATCGCGCTGGTCGAGGCCGGGGACTGGATCCCGGCCGACCGCTGGTACCTGACCGCGCCGCAGCCCGGCCCTCGCGCGGCGGCCGTGGTCGCCTTCCCCGGCGTGTCGATCGTCGCGGCCGACGTGGACCCGGCCTGGGTCGCGGCGGAGCTGCCCGAGGAGGACCTGTCCGCGCCGCTCAACCCGCCCTTCCTGCGCGCGCTGGAGGACAAGCTCGCGCGCCGCGTCAACAACATCGACATCGTGCTGATGTCCGCGCACCTGCCCGGCCCGCCGCCGCTCACACTGCGCGAAGTTTCTGATTCGGACCACCCACGGGTACGCCGGGCGCACCGCTACCGTGATGAGGTACGCGTCTGGGAGACGGAGTCCGGGCGGGGTGTCCTGGTCGTCGGCCGGGGCCTGGCCGGGCGCTGGGAGGTGGCGGTGGAGGTCGAACCGCAGGCCCGCGACCGGGGTCTGGGCCGGACGCTGGCGCTGGCCGCCCGGCATCTCGTGCCCGGGGAGCGGCCGGTGTGGGCGCAGATCGCGCCCGGCAACGCCGCCTCGGTCCGGGCGTTCCTGGCCGCCGGCTATGAACCGGTCGGAGCGGAGGCTCTCCTTGTTCCCTGATTACGCCGACAGCGCGCTGGCCGAGAACCACTTCGCCTTCATGGGGGCGCAGCGGGGCGTACTGCACCGCAAGGGTGCGGCCATCGAGCTGGCCGGGCGGGCCGACTTCCTGTCGTGGTGGGCGCCGCTGATGCCGGACACGGAGGTCCCGCCGGAGGTGACGACCGTGCGGCTGTTCTCGTGGAGCGACGAGTCCTGGCCGCCCCGGCTCGCCGACCTCGGCTTCCGCCTGTCGAGTGAGCTGTCCTACCTGGATGCTCCGGTGCGGCCCGGCGCTGCGACGGCCCTGCCCGACGGCGTCACGGTGGACGTCGTCGCCTCGGACGCCGACGCGGACGAGTTCGCCGCCGCCCAGACGGCCGGCTTCGCCGAGCCCGGGGACTCCGAGGAGGACCTCGCCTGGTGGGCGCAGTTCCTCGCGGAGGAGGCCCGGGGCAACTACGCCGATCCGGCGCAGACCTTCTACGTCCTGCGAGCCGGGGGCGTACCGGCGGCTGTGGCCCTCACCGTCGTGACCGACGGCGTCTGCGGGGTCTACGCGGTCGCCACCCGACCGGAGTTCCGCCGCCGCGGCTACGCCACCCGGCTGCTCGACCGCATCCGGGACGACGCGTACGCCCGGGGCGACGAGCGGCTGACCCTGCAGGTCGAGCCGGACACGGTCGCCGAACGGATCTACCTCGCCGCCGGGTTCGAACCCCGGTTCCGGTCCACCCTGTACTCGCGATGACGCCGCCCGGCGAGGCGGCCGTCGTCGGCGGCGGCATCGGGGGCCTGGCCGCGGCGCTCGCCCTGCACCGGGCGGGCTGGGGCGTACGCGTCTTCGAGCGCGCGCCGCAGATCACCGAGATCGGCGCGGGCCTGTCGCTGTGGCCGAACGCGATCCGCGCGCTGGCCGCCTTGGGCCTGGCAGAGGAGGTGCTCGGGCTCGGTGCGGTCGAGGCCCGGGGCGGCATCCGGGATCGGCGGGGACGATGGCTGTCCCGGTCGTCGGCGGCCGAGATCAGCCGGGCGTACGGGTATCCGATGGTCGTCGTGCATCGGGCCGATCTGGTACGCGTACTGCGCGACGCGCTGCCAAACGGCGTGCTCCGGCTGGGGACCGAGGTCGGCGACGTGCCGGCCGCCCCGCTGGTCGTCGCGGCCGACGGAGCCACCAGTACGCTGCGCCGGCGTCTGCTGCCCGGCTACGAGCCCCGGTACGCCGGCTACACCGCCTGGCGGATGATCACGGCGTACGACGCGCCCGCCGACGGCGCGGTCACCTGGGGCCGGGGCGAACGGTTCGGCTTCGCGCCGATGACCGGCGGCCGGTTCTACTGCTTCGCCACGGCCACCGTCCCGGCCGGTGGACGATCCCCGGACGGCGAGTACGCCGAGCTGCTGCGGCGCTTCGGCGATTGGCCCGAGCCCATTCCGGCGCTGCTGGCGGCGACCGCCCCGGAGGCGGTGCTGCGCCACGACATCACCGACCTGCCGGACCTGCCCAGCTTCGTCAGCGGCCGGGTGGCGTACCTGGGCGACGCCGCCCACGCCATGACGCCCAACCTGGGACAGGGCGCGTGCCAGGCGCTGGAGGACGCGGTCACGCTCGCCCGCTGTGTGACCGCCGCCGAGGACGTGCCCACTGCGCTGGCCCGCTACGACGGGCTGCGGCGACGGCGTACGCAGATGATCGTGCGGCGGTCCCGGCGGCTGGGCCAGGTCGGTCAACTGGCTTCGCCGGCGGGCGTGCTGGGCCGCGACCTGGTCGCCCGGCTGATCCCGCCGGCGCTGACCTTGCGGGGGCTGGCCCCCGTGCTGCGCTGGGATGTGTGACCATCTGGCGCATGCCGGACTGGACCTACCATCCTCTGCGCCCGCTCGCGGCCGCTGTGCTGGGCGTACGCCGATCGCAGCGCGCCGCGCTGCACGGCTTGGCCACGCTCGTGTCGCTTCCGGGCGGGGCCAAGGCGATCTCGGCGGTCTTCGACCACCCACCGGTCCCAGCGGACCTGGCCGGCCGGTTCGGGGCCAGCGTGCCGGTGAGCGTGGCCCGCGACGCGATCCGGGCGCTTCCGGTGCAGGGGGCCTCGGTCATCGAGATCGGTCCCGTCGAGGCCGCAGATCTTCCAGCCGTACGCGCGGCGCTGACCGGCCGCCGCTGTGAGGTCATCGGCCGGGCCGCCACAGCGGAGGTGGCCGAGCAGCTCGCGCCGCTGGTCGACCGCGTGATCGTCGGCGACTCGCCCGACCTCGTACGCCTCACCGAGCCGTCGATCGATGGAGCGCTGACGGCCCTGGCCGACGAGTCGGCGACTGTGCTGGCGACCCCGGCCGTCCTGCTCGAAGCCGGGCCGGGCTGGTTCCAGCGGGTGATCGAGGCCCGGCAGCCCACTTCGCCCGCACCCGGGTTGCGAGACGCCGGGCTCGACCCGCGCCGCTGGCCGGCCTGGGTGTGGGGGCTGATCGTCGGGCTGGCCATGACCGGTGGCGGGCTGGTGGCGGCGGGGATCACGCTCGGCCCGGTGCTGCTCTGGTACGACCGGGACTTCCTCGGCATGAATCTGTCTGATGTGGATGCTGTCAACGCCCGGCTCGCCCATTTCCTGCAACACGACCGGATCACCATGGCCGGCGGCATGGTCGCGATCGGCATCCTCTACACCGGGCTCGCCTGGGGCGGCATCCGGCGCGGCTGGCCGTGGGCGCGGGCGGCGTACCTGATCTCGGGGCTCATCGGCTTCCCGACGCTGCTCTACTTCCTCGGCACCGGATTCGTCGAGCCCCTGCACACCGCGCTGGCGATCGTGCTCTTCCCGATGTTCCTGCTCGCCACCTGGCGGCGCCCGGCGGTGGCCCGCTGGACGGTCGCGCCGGAGGGCCCGGAGCCGGAACGCCGCCGGGCGCTGGCCGCACAGCTGCTGCTGATCGTCACGGGCATCGGCCTGTTCGCCGGCGGCGCCACCGTGTCGATCGTCGGGCTCACCGGCGTCTTCGTCGACACCGACCTGGTCTTCCTGGGGACCGATCCGGCGTTCCTGGACGCGGCGAATCCGCGCCTGGCCCCGTTCATCGCCCACGACCGGGCCGGGTTCGGCGGGCTGCTGATGGCCACGGCGGCGGCGATCGTGCTGCTCAGCCTGTGGGGCTGGCGGCGGGGCGAGGCGTGGGTGTGGTGGACGCTCGCCGGTGCGGCGACCGCCGGCTTCGCCCCGGCTCTCATCATCCACAAGGGAATCGGTTACACCTCCTTCGAGCACCTCTTCCCGGTCTACCTGGGCGTCGTCTTCAGCGTCACCGCGTTGGCCTTGTCGAACGCGTACCTGCGGGCGGGCCGGTAGCCGGGCGGTCTGGTAAGTTCCCATCGGGAACTCACTGATGGCCTGGGGAGGCTGCCGTGCGCGACGTCGTCCACACCCTCCGCCGCCTGCCCGGCTGGCTGCGCGTCCTGATGATCGGCCAGTTCGTCAGCGCCGCCGGGTCGCTGGCCTGGCTCTACATGACCCTCTACCTGGTCGTCGACCGGGGCATGAGCGCGCCGACCGCCGGGCTCGTCACGGCGGCGTACGGGGTCGGGGTGATCGCCGGCAATCTCGGCGGCGGCTGGATCGGCGACCGATTCGGGCTGCGGCGCACGATGCTGATCGCGGTCGGCGGCTGGGTCGTGTGCTGCGCGCTGGTGCCGATCACGCCGGTCGCGGCGCTGCCGGTGCTGATCGCGGTCGCCGGGGCCATCGGCGGGATCAACCGGCCGGTCGGCAGCGCCCTGGTGGCCACCGCCATCCCGGCCGAGCTGCGCCGGGTCGGCATCGCCCTGTCCCGCTCGGTCTCCAACGCGGGGACGATCGTGGGCCCGCCGCTGGGCGCGCTGTTCGCGGCGTACGACTTCGGGCTGCTGTTCGTCTTCGACGCCGTGACCAGCGCGATCCTCTGGGTCGTCATCTTCAGCCGAGTGCCACGCCCGGCCGTCGCCACCGGGGCGTTCCGGCCGCGCGGCGGCCTCATCGAGGCTCTGCGCGCCCGGCCCGCGATCCTGGCGCTGCTCGCGGCGATCGTCGCCATCGACTCCGTCTACCGGCTGCAATACACCGTGCTGCCGCTCTGGCTCCGCGACCACGGCCAGCCGACGGCCGCCTACGGATTGCTGATCTCGCTCAACTGCGTGCTCATCGTGCTCGCCGAGGCGGCCCTGGCGGTACGCCTGCGCGGGCACTCGGCGGTCGCCGTCATCGGGGTCGGCTTCCTGCTCGTCGGAGCCGGCTACCTGCTGCTCGGTACGGGACTGGGCTTGATCGCGGCGGTCGCCATGATGATCGTCGTGACGGCGGGAGAGATGCTCTACAAGCCCACAGCGACCGCGTACGCCGCCGACGCCGCCCCCGACGGGATGGCCGGGCGCTACCAGAGCCTCTACGGTGCGGCGTCGATCGCTGGAATGACCTTGAGCCCGGCGCTCGGCACCGCCCTGTACGCCCACTCGCCGGCCCTCGTCTGGCCGGTCGGCGGCCTCCTCGCGCTCGCCGTCGGCGCCGGTACGCTCGCCGTCGGCCGCCCGCGCCCGATCCCCGGACCCCGCCCGGTTCCCGCCCCCGACCCGGACCTCGCCCAGCACCCGTCCTGACGCCGCAGGCCCTTCGGCGGCGGGTCCGGCCGCT
>JABFYB010000080.1 GCA_013361475.1 Hamadaea sp. | reverse complement strand
GCTGGGCGGAGACTTCTACGACGTCGTCCGTACGGCCGACGGCACCGTGCACGCCATGATCGGTGACGTCTGTGGGCATGGGCCCGACGAGGCGGCCCTCGGTGTCGAGCTGCGGATCGCCTGGCGGGCGCTGACCCTGGCCGGGCTGTGCGGGGACGAGCTGCTGGGGACGCTTCAGAAGGTCCTTGAGCACGAGCGGGCCGACGACGAGATCTTCGCGACCCTCTGCACGGTGGACATCGCGCCGGACGGCCGACGGGCCGGGCTGTGCCTGGCGGGGCATCCGTCACCGCTGCTTGCCCGGGCCGGGCGGCCTGCGCAGCTGCTGCCGTACGACAACAACGGCCCCGCGCTCGGTCTGCTGCCGGGCGCACGGTGGCCTCGTATGCAGGTGAAGCTGGGGGCGGAGTGGAGCCTGATGCTCTACACCGACGGCTTGATCGAGGGGCGTATCGGCGAGGGGCGGGAGCGGCTCGGGCAGGACGGCATGGTGGAGATGGTCCGCCGCCAGCTCTCCGAGGGGTTGAGCGGGGAGGCGCTGCTGCGGGCCGCTGTCAATGAGGTGCGGGACCTCAATGGCGGTGAGTTGACGGACGATGTGGCTGTGCTGTTGCTCGACCGTGGAGTCTGAGCGGGGACTCGCCGTAGCGGATTCTGTGGTGCGCCGTCTGCGGGTGCGTTGTGGCTGGTCGCGCCCACGCGGCGGAGCCGCAAATCGATACAGCCCCGCGCCCCTGGGGACGCTGCCCCCGGACGGTGCTGATCAGTAACCGTTACTTTCGCTGATCAGCGGCCGCCGTTCCACGGGCCGTACGGGCCGTCGCTGCTGGAGCCCCTTCTGCTGCGGCCGCCGCCGGGGAGGGTCTTGATCGCGGGGCGGACGTCGACCATGTACACGATCGTCGCGATGAGGCCGATGATCGGCAGGAACGACAGGATGTTGAAGATCAGGTTCACGACGAAGGCGATGCCGAGGATGATCAGCCAGAACGGCTTGGTCTGCTTGTCGGCCGCTCGGTAGGCGTCCTCCCGGCGCGTGGCCGCGTCGATCAGCGCGAAGCCGCTGAAAAGGATCAGGGCCATGCTCAGCAGCCACATGAACCCAGCGAAGCCCTGCATCAGCACAACGTCCACCACCCGATTCGGCTCGTACCTACGCGGTCACCGTACCCGCAACCGCCGGACCGCTACCCGAACAACGGGCCGAGCACTCCGTAAGTGCCCGGCCCGTGTCGAACAGCCCCGTTTCACCCGTACGTGTTACTTGGCGGGCGGCGTCGCCTTCTTGACGGTGGTCTTGCGGGCCGTGGTCTTCTTGGCGGTGGTCTTCTTCGCCGGAGCCTCGGCGGCGGGCTTGGCCTCGGCGGACTGGGCAGCGCCCGTGTCCTCCTTGACCTCGACCGGCTCGGCCTTGGGCTCGACGGCCACGGCGAGCTCCTCGATCTCCTCGGCCGCCTCGCCGCGCCAGGTCTTCACGGCCTGCTCGCCGTGCTCGGCGACCTTCTCGTAGGTCTCACGGGCCTTCACGGCGTACTCGGCGGCGACGCCGACACCGCGCAGCGCGATGTCCTGGGCGGTCTCGCCGAGCTTCTTGAGGTCGGCGTCCAGGCTGCTGCCGAACTTCTTGAAGTCCGCGTCCAGGTTGCTGCCGAGCTTCTTGATGTCGGCGTCCAGGCTGGTGATGAACTCGTTGACCTTGGACTGGAAGCTCTCCTGGGCCTCCTTGGCCTTGGCACCGGCCTCCTTGGCACGGGCCGTGGCCTTCTCCTGGACGGCCTTCGGGTCGGTGCCGCGAACGGCCTCGATACGAGCCGGCGCCTCGGCGCGCAGCTGCTCCACCAGACCGGGCACCTTCTTGGCCTGCTGGTAGGCGAGGTCGGCCGTACCGGCGGCGAAGTAGAGCGGGGTCGGGTCGCTGAGGGTCTTACGCAGGTCGTCGGCGATGGCCATGGTGATGGTCCTCCCGGGTTGCTTTCAGGTGAGGGTTTTGGGTCCCGCGGTCGGCCGGACGGGTACCCGAACAGTGCCGGACGAGTGCCGTAGGGCTGCTCGCCCATGCGCGCCGGGCGGTGCCGGTGCGGGCCGTGCATGCCATACGAGCCATTCGCGCCATCCGTGCCGCGCGTCCGTTGTGCGGTGGCACTCGGCTGGCGTACGGCGGTGCATGGTCAGCCGGCCGACTGCTGCGGGTTGGTCGGGTTCTCCGGGTCGGCGTCGCTGCCGTCGGACGTACCGGTCGTGCGGGTCTTGCTCGTCTTGCCGGTCTTGCTGGTCTTACTCGTCTTGCCGGTGGTGCTGGTGTTGCGAGTACGGCGCGTGGCGGACTTGCGGCCGCCGTCGGCCGCGCTGTTCGTGCCGTCCGCGCTCTCCGTGCGGGTCGTGCCGGTCGTACGGCCGCGGCGTACGGCGGTGTCGCCGCCCTGGGTGTCCGCCGCGCCGTCGCGGTGGTCATCGCCGTCCCGGGTGCCCGGTTCCGGGCCGAGGGCCTCCGTCGGTACGACTGCCTCGGCGGGTATCCCGAACCCGTTCTCCTTGCGGAAGGATTCGTAGATCTGGAGCAGTACCTGCTTCTGCCGTTCGTTCAGCGTGGGATCGGCGAGGATGACGGCGCGCGTCTCCACCTCGTCCCGGTCCCGCTCGGCGTCGAGGATGCCGGCGCGCACG
>JABFYB010000694.1 GCA_013361475.1 Hamadaea sp. | reverse complement strand
CGGGCCGATCACTCACTTCTCGCCCAGGTCTACGACATGGACGAGCTGATCGCCCCCGAGCACATGATCTAGCCCTGCCCTGCCCTGTCCACGCCGCCCCCCGCCCTTTCCGCGCGATCATGAACTTTCGGTCGTGATCGACCGGCGTGGCGTGTTCCCGGCGCCCTGATCGATCCCGTAAGTACATGATCGATCGGCTGTCCATGCTGGACCGGCACCGGTCGGTGAATTCATGGGTGTAACTCTTGTGATGGCGGCCACACCGACGTTACTGTCTGGTAACCCCCGTCCCGACAGGAAAGGCAGGCCCCCGATGCGCGTACCGCGCAAGTTCCTCGCCCTTTTCGCCGGCCTCATCGCGGCCGTCCTGCTCGCCTCGCCCGCCGCCGCCGACCCCGGCCCGCCGCCGAACTCGATGGCGAGCATGGGTGACTCCATCACCCGTGGGTTCAACGCCTGCGGGTGGTACGTCGACTGCCCGTCGCGGTCCTGGAGCACCGGCACCTACTCCTCGGTCAACAGCCACTACTCCCGCATCCTGGCCAAGAACTCCGCGATCTCCGGAAAGAACTACAACGACGCGAAGTCCGGCGCCAAGGTCGCCGACATGTACGGGCAGGCTGGCACCGCGGTCGGCCAGGGCGTCCAGTACGTGACGATCCTGATCGGCGCGAACGACGCCTGCACCGGCAGCGAGTCCTCGATGACCTCGGTCGCCGCGTTCCGTACGTCGATCGACTCGGCGCTCAACCGGATCAAGGCCGGGCTGCCCAGCGCCAAGGTCGCCGTCATCTCCATCCCGAACGTCTGGCAGCTCTGGAACGTCGGGCACGTCAGCAGCTCGGCGGTGAGCACCTGGAACCTGTTCGGCATCTGCCAGTCGCTGCTGGCCAACCCGACCTCGACCGCCCAGGCCGACGTCGACCGGCGCGCCCGCGTACGCCAGCGGGTCGTCGACTTCAACACCCAGCTCGCCCAGGCCTGCGCGGCGTACGGGGCGAACTGCGACTTCGACGACAACGCGGTGTTCAACTACCCGTTCCAGCTGTCCCAGGTCTCCGGGTGGGACTACTTCCACCCGAACACCTCCGGGCAGGCCGTGCTGGCGAACGTCACCTACGCCGCCGGCTTCGGCTGGTGATCGTTCGGTGACCGCTTGGTGATCTTTCGGCGGCAGGCCGGGGTGTGGTCCCCGGCCTGCTTGCGGTAGGAATGATCCATGACGAACGTCGTGGACCTCTGCAGCAACTTGATCCGGATCGACTCGACCAACACCGGCGATCTCGACACGAGCGCCGGTGAGCGGAAGGCGGCGGAGTACGTCGCGACCGTGCTGAGCGAGGCCGGGATCGAGCCGGCGGTCCTGGAGTCGGCGCCGGGCCGGACCAACCTGGTCGCGCGCATTCCCGGCCGGGACTCCTCGCGCGGTGCGCTGCTGGTTCACGGGCACCTCGACGTCGTGCCGGCCGACGCGAGCGAATGGTCGGTTCACCCGTTCAGCGGCGAGGTGAAGGACGGCTACGTCTGGGGCCGGGGCGCGGTCGACATGAAGGACTTCGACGCGATGGTCCTGGCGACGGTCACCGGCTGGCAGGCTGAGGGCTATGTGCCGCCGCGCGACATCGTCCTGGCGTTCACCGCCGACGAGGAGGCCGGCGGCGACTACGGCGCGCACTTCCTCGTCCAGCGGCACGCCGAGCTGTTCGAGGGCTGCACCGAGGCGATCGGCGAGGTCGGCGGTTTCTCCGTGACGGTCGCGCCGGACCTGCGGCTCTACCTGATCCAGACGGCCGAGAAGGGGATCGACTGGCTGCGGCTGCACGCGGCCGGCCGCCCCGGGCACGGGTCCTTCATCAACGACGACAACGCGGTGACCGCTTTGTGCGAGGCGGTCGCCCGGCTCGGGCGTACGGAGTTCCCCGTGGTGGTGACCCCGACCGTGCAGGCGTTCCTCGAGCACGTCTCGGAGGTGCTGGGCGTCGAGCTGGACCCGGACCCGGAGAAGGCCATCGCCAAGCTCGGCCCCATCGCCCGCATCGTCGGCGCGACCATCCGCAACACCGCCAACCCGACCCGGCTGTCGGCCGGTTACAAGGACAACGTCATTCCGGGCAAGGCGACCGCGACGATCGACTGCCGGACGCTGCCCGGCTTCGCCGACCAGTTCCAGGAGCAGCTGCGCGCGGTCGTCGGCGACCAGATCGAGATCGAGACGGTGCACCACCAGGCGGCCCTGGAGACGACCTTCGACGGGCCGCTGGTCGACGCGATGGCGGCGGCGCTGCGGGCGGAGGACGCCGGGGCACGCCCGGTGCCGTACATGCTTTCGGGTGGGACCGACGCCAAGGCGTTCGCCACGCTCGGCATGCGCTGCTTCGGTTTCTCTCCGCTGCAGCTGCCGGCCGACCTGGACTTCGCCGCGCTGTTCCACGGCATTGACGAGCGCGTCCCGGCGGAGGGACTAGAGTTCGGCGTGAGAGTGCTGGACCGCCTGCTCCGCAGCAGCTGACCGCCGCCGAAAAACCGTTGAGAGTCCGAAGGGGACAAGCCCATGAGCTACACCGACGCCCAGGTCGACGCCGCCCTGGAGGCGGTCATCACCGCGGCGCGTGAACACCTCGCGGCGGTACGCGCCGCCGGTGGCAAGATCGACGACGACGAGGTCTGGCGC